>JAKSPQ010000058.1 GCA_024404665.1 Clostridia bacterium | reverse complement strand
GTCCTCATTCTCCGCTGAGGTCAACGAACGGTGACGAGACTTGTGATGTTGGCTGGGCTGGCGGCCGTTTGCGGCTGCTGCCGGTGCGGGAACACGGAAACGGCGGCGCATGGGTTCGTCGACGAGCTCCGGGGAGCGGCGCTGCCCGGGGACTTCATCGTGCAGCACTCCGGCGCCGCCGCCGACGGCGTACACGAGGCGACGGCGCCGACTGCGGCGGCCGCGTTCGAGGCATCGGTGTATGTGGCAAAGGCTCCTATGCGGACGGAATGAACTCCGTCTATGTACGCGGGAAACACATGCTCGTATTCCGCCGAGTACATGGATTTGAGATCGTCTACTGTGTCCCAGACATCTCCGGCAACGCCTGAGGAGAGAACAAGTTCGACGTGATATGCGCCTATGTCGGTCTTTGCGGCCGATGCGGCGAGAGAGCAGCTCTTGTAGCCTATCGAAAGATTGGCATCCGATGCCACTACTATTTCGGTTTCGTCAAGAAGGTAAACCGGAGTGAAGCCTCTGGCGGTTTTTGTGACGTTTGCCTCTCCTACGGCAAAGCCGTGGGGGGAGGTGATGTCGTATGAAACCGCAGCCGATGATCCCCATCGCAGGGCTACGGCCACGTAGTAGCCGTTTGCCCTGTCTTTTCCTGCCGAGGCAAAGCCGTATGAGGCTACGTTTTCCTCAGCGGATACATCGATGATGAAGGATATGGCTATGTAGGCCACGCTCAGAATCATAAGACCCGCGAGAATCAGGCAGACGATTCTGACAAGCAGCTCCTTCGGCGATGTTTTTTTCTTATTGGGGTTCGACAATTGTGTAATTTCCTCCGATCATGATATATGCTCCGCCGATGCTCGTGACACGGACGCCTCTGCCGTCGTCACCGCCACGCGGTATCATTATATTGTGAAACAGCGGTATATTCGCGCCGTCGTAAAGCTCTGAGCCGTCGGACAGGTCGTTGAGGCCCTGGGCTGTGCCGGGAGTGTTAAACGGAGAAACCGCAACGGCGGAACCCGAGCGAAGAATGAGCATTGCCGTATCCGATGCATTCTCGGCGATGACGGTCGCTCCGTAAGGAACAAGAACTGCGTTGTAAAGCCTTCCGGCTTTTTCGAGAACATCGTCGTAGGTTGCTGTGATGTCCGCCAGCTCTTTTTTGAGCTTGGCAATGTCTCCGTTATCTCCCGTGAGCACGTTGACCTTATATGTTACTGTGTTGAGCTTCGTTGAAATATCTGAAATCTGCTTGAAATCCGTTTTCAGAGTGGAAATATCCGATTTGGCAGAGCTGAGAGAGGACTGAAGAGAGGAAATATCCCCCGAGATGTCCGTGATTTCGTTTTTCAGAGTGTCAATCTCGGTCTGAAGAGAGGAAATCAGGGAATTCAGCTCTTTTTTGGCGTTGTCCAGATCGGTTTTCAGAGTCTGGTTTTCTTTTTTGAGCTCGTTGAGACCGTTTTCAAGCTCCGTAAGTCTTGAGAGCAGCTGAGCGGCTCCTTCACCGGAAATACCGGAGCCCGTTCCCGTGCCGGAGCCCGAGCCGCCGCCGGTAAGCTCCACTACGGCGAGACGTGATTCGAGGGAGGACAGAGTGTTTCTTATCCCCTCAAGCTGTCCAGTTACATATTGGGTCATGGCCGAATATGCGACGACGGGGTCCTTTGAGCTGTCGTAGGTCACAGCCGCGAATACAACGGAGGAGAGAAGCGCGGCGGATACGAGAGCCGACGTAAACACCGCCGCTCTGCCGAAGCGCTTTTTCTTTTTATTGCTTTTAGGGTTGCTTAGGTTAAAAAATCTCATGATTCTTCCGTTTCCGCCGCGGTGTGATATCGATCGCGCCGCGGCACCGAAAATGTATAAATGAACTTTTGTTTATCCGAGCTTTCCGACTGCGTCGTCTCCGAGCGGAGAAGGCGTGGCGGGAATCTTAAGCTTCTTGTATCCCTTGGAGCTTTCGAGGATACCGTCGATGCCCTTTATTGCCTTAGACAGTACCGCTCCCTTTTTGAGAGTAATAAGCTGAACTCCCTGTGCGGTTTTGGTAGTCTTGACGGGTATCAGAGATACCGGAATTACGGCTGCGCGGTTGTCGTTCGTAATAAGCAGAATATCGTCATCCGTTTCCTCGAACACTCCGACGACGGGCGAAGAGACGGAAAATGCTCCCGTGAGCTTTTTGCGGTTGCTCTTGACTTCGTATGAGCTTTCCGGAATTCTCACGCCCTTGCCGTTCTCGAAGATATAAACCATGTTGCGGTCTTCCGGCCATTCAGTTCCGGTTTTGCAGTAAAGGGGCTTTTCACCCTCCGCAAATCCGAGCTTCGCGGGAAGGAATTCTCCCATCTCCGAAGCCTTGCACGTGGGAATTGCCGATGCCTGACAGCGGTATATCTGCCCCTTGTCCGTAAAGAACGCGAGCTCTGTAAGATTGTCCCCGTCAAACTCCTCAACGATTCTGTCCTCGTCCTTCAGTGTATGAAGGTCGTTTCCTCTCAGGGATTTGTCGGTGATTTTCTTGAAGTATCCGTGTGCGGTAAGGAAGAAATGAGCGGGATAGTTTTCCACAAAGTCCTCTTTGCGGTAAACCGAAATTTCCTCCGCGCCGACTATGACCGAGCGCCTCGGCTGTCTGTATTTCTTCTTGATTTCGCCGAGCTGAGCCGCAATCAGCTTCTTGAGCTTGAGCTCATCGCCAAGAGTGGCTTCGATTTCCGCGATTTCCTCGCGGAGAGAAGAGATTTCCGCGATTCTGTTTAGAATATACTCGCGGTTCAGATTGCGGAGCCTGATTTCGCAGATGTATTCGGCCTGCGGAACATCGATTTTGAAGCCTGTGCAGAGATTCGGAACCACGTCCGCATCCTTTTCAGTGCCGCGGATGATTTTTATTGCCTTGTCGATATCAAGGAGTATCTTTCCGAGGCCTACCAGAAGGTGGAGCTTGTCCTTCTTCTTTTCAAGCTCGAAGGTGAGCTCGCGGCGCAGGCAGCCCGATCTGAATTTAATCCATTCGTTCAGTATTTCGGGAACACCCATCTGCCTCGGGACCGCATCGACAAGAATGTTGAAATTGCAGGCGAAGGAATCCTCGAGCGGTGTCTCCTTGAAAAGTCTGAGCATCAGTGCCTCGGGATCCGTTCCGCGCCTTAAATCCAGCGTGAGCTTGAAGCCGTCCTTGTCGATTTCGTCGCGGTAATCGGTTACGTCCTTCAGTGTTCCGGTCTTTATCATTTTTCCGATCTGGGTCATGATGGCCTCGATGGAGGTCGAATACGGTATTTCCAGAATGTCTATGCAGTTTTCGTTCTTGTCGAAATTCCAGACTGCGCGGATTTTCACGGGACCCGAGCCCGTGAGATAAATCTGCTTCATCGTTTCGCGGTCGAATATGATTCTTCCTCCGCCCGGAAAGTCGGGGGCAGGCATGATATCCAGAATCCTGTCTATGTCCGTCTTCGGGTTGCGAAGCAGGGCGATGGTCGCATCGCAGACCTCCTCGAGGTTGAAGGGGCAGATCTTTGACGCCATTCCAACGGCGATGCCGAAGTTCGGGGTGACGAGTATGTTCGGGAATACGGTCGGAAGCAGTACGGGCTCCTTCATGGTTCCGTCGTAGTTGTCGACCATGTCCACGGCGTTTTTGTCGATGCCGGTAAACAGCTCGGCTGCGAACTTGTCAAGCTTTACCTCGGTGTATCTGGAGGCGGCGCAGACCATGCTCGATGAATACTGCTTGCCGAACGAGCCCTTTGAGTCGATCAGAGGGTGAAGCAGGGAAGCGTTTCCGCGCGTAAGTCTTACCAGTGTGTCGTAGATGGCGGCGTCTCCGTGGGGATTGAGCTTCATCGTCTGTCCGACTACGTTTGCGCTTTTTGTGCGCTGTCCGGTCAGAAGTCCCATTTTGAACATGGTGTAGAGAAGCTTGCGGTGCGAGGGCTTAAAGCCGTCGATTTCAGGTATGGCACGTGATACGATGACGCTCATCGCATACGGCATATAGTTCTTTTCTATTGTGTCGGTTATTATCTGATCGACGGCGGGAGCGGCCACTCCCGTAATCTCTCTGTCGTCCGTTTTTTTCTTTTTGGCCATTTCGGTACTTGCCTTTCGTGCCGGTATTTATGTTTTTTCGGCGCGCACTACGGTGTGCGCGGCGGCTCTTATCAGTCTGTTGTAAAGTGCCAGGCCGAAGCCTTCTGTGCCGGGGAGGTTGGCATATATTATATCGCCGGGGAGACTGTCGCATACTCTCAGGGCTCTGAAGATTTCATGTCCCTGAGAGAGCAGATCATCCTCGCGTCCCGTAGAGATCACGCTTCCCGGGAGAAGCAGCTCTTTCTGTTCGTCATAGCAGATTATTACAGCGTTTTCGGTCCGCTGCTTTTCTCTGAAAAAGCGGATTCTGTCTTCGGGAGTTCCCTCCACAAGCACCAGAGGCTTGCTCGGAGCGTAATGGCGGTACTTCATTCCGGGACAGACGGGTCTCTCGTTTTCCTTCAGCATACGCGTAACCGTATCCGAAATATCAACCCTTTCGCATACGCACAGGAGCGCGTCGCGGGTTACGGCTCCGGGACGGAGAAGCAGCAGAGAATCGTCTCCGGTTATTTTTACAATGGTGGACTCAAGTCCGAAATCGCTTTCTCCGCCGTCTATGATCATATCGGCTCTGCCGTCGAAATCGGCAATCGCATATTCCGCACCCGTTGCCGAAGGCCTTCCCGATATGTTCGCCGACGGCGCCGCAACCGGTACGCCGGAGAGCCTTATAAGCTCGTGCGCAATGGGGTGGGACGGACATCTTACCGCGACGCTGTCAAGGCCGCCCGTAACCGTAAATGGAATAATATCCTTTTTCGGCATGATAACAGTTATTGGGCCCGGCATGAACTGTTCCGCGAGTCTGACATACAGAGGACTCGTGACTGCATATTTTTCGGCATCGCGGGGGTCCGCAATGTGTATGATAAGAGGATTGTCGGAGGGACGGCCCTTTGCTGCGTATATTTTCCGGGCGCATTCGGAGCTCGTCGCGTCCGCACCTATTCCGTAAACCGTTTCCGTCGGGAAAATGACGAGCCCTCCGCTGCGGATGATTTCCGCGGCTGCTTCAAGCTCGCTGCTCCCAAAGGACAGCGGATTGATTTTTATCACTTCTGTGGTCATTTTTCATCGGGGGTTCCGAAGAGCTGTCAAAGGGAACCCGAGTCTCCGTTTTTAAGCTTTTCCGCCGTGTCGGCGGCAATAATCGCGTCTATGAGCGGCGCCATTTCGCCGTTCATAAAGCTGTCGAGATTTACGTGCAGTGTCTTCTCGTCGACTCTGCAGTCTCTCACCATGTTGTCCTTATATCTGTAAATTCTGATTCTTTCGCTTCTGTCGCCGGTTCCGACCATAGACCTTCTGGCGGCCGCAATGCCCTCGTTCTGTTCGCGGCATTTCCTGTCGTACAGAATCGATCTCAGCGTCTGCATCGCTTTGTCGCGGTTCTGGAACTGCGATCTCTCCTGCTGGCATTCAACAACGGTTCCCGTCGGAATATGCGTAAGTCTTACGGCGGAATCCGTTTTGTTGATATGCTGTCCTCCGGCTCCGCTGGACCGGCAGGTTTCGAACAGTATGTCGGAGGGATTTATGTCTATATCGACTTCCTCGGCCTCCGGCATTACGGCTACCGTTACCGTGGATGTCTGTATCCGGCCCTGTGCCTCGGTCAAAGGGACGCGTTTTACCTCATGTACCCCGGATTCGAATGTGAATCTCGAATGAGCCCCGTCTCCGTCGATAGTGAATATGAGCTTCCTGTATCCGCCGAGATCGGTTCTGTTTTCGGTTACGATGCCGATGCCGAAGCCGGCCGATGCGCAGTACATAGAGTACATTCTGAAGAGATTCGCCGCAAAAAGGCAGGCCTCCTCGCCTCCGGCCCCTGCCCTCAGCTCGACGACGACGCTGCGTCCGTCGTTCGGGTCGCGGGGGAGAAGAAGAATGCGAAGCTCGTCAAGTCTTCGCGCGGCTTCGGATTCCGCCGCGTCGTATTCCTCCGCGGCGAGCTCCTCAAGCTCCGGATCACCGGTCGATCTGAGCTCCGACGCCTCCTCCATGCGCTTTAAGCAGTCCTTATACTGCCTGTAGCAGGTAATTACCGGCGTCAGCTCCTTGTATTCTCTTGATACCGAGGCAAAACGTTCGATGTCCGAAAGGACAGTCGGGTCGGAAAGACGCGCCTCCAGCGCAATATACCTTTCCTCGGCTTCCTTTAATCGGCTCAGCATTTTCAGAAAAGGTTGAATGCGGCAAAGGCTCTGTGGGCCTCGTAAATGTCTGTCTTGGCTATGATTTCGTACGGTGCGTGCATTGAGAGAACGGGTACGCCGAGGTCAACGGTTTCTATGTTCTGCTTTGAGATGAACTTTGCTACGGTTCCGCCTCCTCCGTAATCGACCTTGCCGAGCTCGCCGGCCTGCCATACCACGTCTTCATGCGCCATGGCGGCTCTGAGCCAGCCGATGAATTCCGCTGAAGCGTCGTTTGTTCCGGATTTGCCTCTGGCTCCCGTGTATTTGGTGAGGACGACTCCGCAGTTCATGAGAGAGGAGTTTCTCTTCTCGAAGGCCTCCGGGAAATTCGGATCGTAAGCTGCAGAAACATCCGCCGACAGGCACTTCGATGCCGCCCGTACGGCGGCTGCCGATACGCCGGCGGCCGCAGCGATTTCATCGATGATGTCGTTCATGAGAGCGCACTGCATGCCTGTGTTGCCCTCGCTTCCGATTTCTTCCTTGTCGGCAAGAATGCAGAGAAGCGTATGAGGACCGTTCATGCTTTCAAAGAGAGCGGTGAGAGCGGGGTAGGCGCAGACTCTGTCGTCGTGACCGTATCCGCAGATCATCGACCTGTCGAGTCCGCAGTCTCTGGCCCGGCCTGAGGGAACCGCGGACAGCTCGGCGGAGAGAAAATCGTCCTCTGTAATTCCGTATTTCTCATTGAGGGCCGCAAGAATTCCGAGCTTGATTCCGGCCGGAATGTCCGCTGCGGGTCTTGAGCCCGAAAGGAGGTTCAGCTTTTCGCCGGGAATGGCTTCGCCGAGAGGCTTGGCGTCGTCCTTGTGTCCGAGGTGGGGAAGAAGGTCGGTGATATAGAAAACCGGATCGGAGGGATCCTCGCCGATGACGATTTCCTTTGAGCTTCCGTCCATGGTCACTACGGTTCCGTGCAGTGCGAGCGGAGTGGCAACCCACTGATATTTTCTGATGCCGCCGTAATAGTGCGTTTTCATATAGCCGAGGCCGCCTTCTTCATAGACGGGCATCTGCTTGAGGTCGAGTCTGGGAGAATCGATGTGCGCTGCGGATATCCTTATTCCTTTTACGGGAGATTCCGTTCCGACGGTGAAAAGGAAAAGATTCTTTCCGCGGTTGTTCAGGTAGTACCTGCCGCCCTTTTCGAGCTTGTCTCCGAAATTCCATTCGGTAAATCCGTTTTCGCGTGCGAGCTTTACCGAGGCCTTTACGGCTTCGCGCTCTGTCTTTGACTCGTCGAGATAAGAGACGTATCCGCGGCAGTATTCATATGCTTTTTCTATGTGTTCGTCGTCTTTTCTTTCGTATACCGTTTTTTTGCTGTTCTCGAGATTCTTAAGTTCTTCGGCGTTCATTTCCGATTCCTTTCTTAGTGGACAAAATGCGTCTGCGTTCGGCATGACGGTTTCAGCATGAAAGCTCCGCTTTTTTATTCCGTGACGGAAGCATCCGTTCCGTCATCGGGGATACTCAGGCTTTCGGTGTATATTTTTTTGTATTTTTCTGTAATCTTAATCATTTTTTCCGTGTACTTGGCGGTGTCTTCGTCGGGAATCTGTCCGAGAACCTTTCCCGAACCGTCCTTTGACGGTACCATCCAGCCGTCCACGGCTTCGTCTCCGGCATACATCGCTGCCCAGACCGCCTCCCATGAGCCGTATCTTTCATACAGCGAGGAAATCCAGCGGCAGCCGAGACGTATGTTTACCTCGGGATCATACAACAGTCCGGGGTCAAGTGCGTCTGACGGGTCTGACAGAATGTAATACTGTTCTTCGCTCAGCTGGAAGAGACCGACGAGTCCCTCGGGCGAGCGTTTGGCGGCCTCGAAATCAGACCGCATTTTGACCGCCGCAAAAGCGGCCCATTCGGGAATCCTGTTTTCGTACGCGGCAGGGACGATGAATTCGTCGTATCCCCTCGGATATTCGGCCTGTCTCACCGATGACAGGGCCCTTTCCGTCAGAAGGCCTCCTGCAACGGACAGCAAGAGCATAGCCAGAATCGCGATGACGTTCCGGGTTGCGGTTTTAGAGGCTGCCATCTGCTGTATCCGGCCTTCCTTCCATTATTGCGTCGGCCTGCTTTTTCAGAGCAGACGCGTCGCCGTCGTTGATCACGGTAACATCCGCGCGTTCCGTATACCAGCTGTCCGGCTTTGCGGCCGACAGCCTTGCGGTTATCGCATCGGAGGAGATTCCGTCGCGCTCCTTCAGGCGGGAAACCCTAAGCGCGCGTTCGGCAATGAGCGCAACCGTTATGTCGCATTCTTTTTCGAGTCCTGCCTGAAAGAGAAGAGGCGCGTCTATGACAAAGCCGCGGCAGTTCTTCGGTCTGTACGAAAGAGACCTGCGTATGCTTCGCTTGACGTATTTGTGAGTGATTTTATTAAGGAGCAGGAGCTTATCCTCGGCACCCTCGGCAAAGACGGCGGAGGCCATCTTCTTTCTGTCCAGGGAACCGTCGGGAAGGAGAATGTCCGGACCGAAATTTCGCGGATCCGAAAGCTCCTTCATGCATCCCGAATAATACGACGTCATTTTTGCGTATATCCTGTCACAGTCAAGGATTTTGTAGCCTTCGGCTCTGAAAAAATCGCAGAAAAACGATTTCCCGGCACCGGAGGGACCGGTGACGCCTATTACGTAAAGCCTTTGTTTTTGCTTTTCCATTTATGACTACCCGATGTTTTTTATTAATTAACTTTAATAAATTTAATAATAAGAGAATAAAACATTAAATCACTATATATTATAGCATAAAACGGCATTAATTTCAAGAACAATCGGATTGTTAATATAATTTACTTTCAATCGGCTGACAACGAAGCGCCGAGGTGACGTGCGGAAGGGAAGCGGAATCAGCACGGAAATAAAGCAAAGTATATTTACGATTCTCTTGAAAAAATCAGCAAAATACAGTATAATATAGGTGCCGGCGGTCCCGGGGATCCTGAATACGGATACAATGATGTATCAGCAGGCCCTACGTACTGCCTGTGTATCAACGGATATGCGGGTTACGGTTTATCATAAATAATCAGATAAAAAGGCGCGAAGGATTACCCGATAATACGCGGAACGGAAAATCCTTCGGACCGGGAGAAAAAATGATTGATATGAAGCTTCCCGTAAAGCTTATTACGGGGGAAAACTGCATAATAAACAATGCCGGCCTTTTGGAAAACTTCGGCAGGAGATTTCTTTTGGTCACCGGAGCGTCGTCGGCTGACAGCTGCGGTGCCGTGGCCGACCTTGATTCCGCTCTCCTTTCATTCGGAGGAGAATATGTGAGATATTCGTCGATAGGAGCGAATCCGCTTCTATCGTCCTGCCGCGAGGCCGGAATTCTCGGAAATGCTTTCGGTGCGGAGGCCGTAATAGGAATCGGAGGAGGCTCGGCGCTTGACGCCGCAAAGGCAGCAGCGGTTTATGCCGCAAATCCCTCAATAGACGAAGCCGGCTTTTATGCGAAGGGGTGGCCCGAAAAGCCGCTCCCTATCATACTGATCGGAACCACATCCGGAACCGGCAGTGAAATAACGGCCGTTTCCGTCGTAACGGATTCGAAGGGAAGAAAGCACAGCATAAGCGACGGACTTCTCTGCGCGTCGCTGGCTTTCGGCGATTACCGGTATACGGAATCGATGAATAAGGCTCTTACTCTGACAACGGGGATAGATGCCGTTGCTCACTGCATAGAAAGCTATGTTTCCAAAAAAGCAACTGAGGAGAGCAGACAGGCGGCATCGAGAGGACTTAAGCTCCTGATACCCGTAATTTCGGCGGCGCTCTCGGGAGAGCTTACATCCGCTGAGAGAGAAAAAGCATATGAGGGCTCGCTCTTCGGCGGTCTTGCGATTTACCATACCGGTACGTGCTTCCCGCATAACGTCGGGTATTATCTTACCGAAACGCGCGGAATTCCTCACGGCTTTGCCTGCGCGGCATTTCTCGGAGATTTGCTTTTGCATACGTCGGAGGTATCTCCGGAAACAGTAAGGAAGCTTGAGGAGGACAGCGGAGCAGGTCTCGGAGAGCTTGTGAAGCTAACCGAGGATGTTCTGAAGTATTCGGATGTGAGCGCCGTGAAACTGACAACGGAAGAAATAGACAAGGCGCTGCCTAGATGGGAAACCGCCGGAGCCGTAAAGAATTCTCCCGGCAATTTCGGAACTGCGGAAATCCGTGAAATCCTGAGTTCGTCCTTTTGCGACAAATGACGGACGGGCGGAAGAACCTCTTGCGGACTCCATGGAGTTTTAAGCTCCGGATCCGAAGGCCGTTTTAGGAAAAATAACTCCGGGTGTTTAGTATCGGAACATAAACGATTTTCCCGCGGCGGAAGCGCCCGGATAAATTCGGAGAAACAAACATCGAAAAAAACGGGGCTCTGAGCAACCGGCCCATAAGAAAATACAAATCCGGAAAATACAGAATGATCTGAAAAAAGAAAGGAATAAAGTCATGTACAGAGCAGCAAAAGACGCCGTTAAGGAAGCAAAGTGCATCAGAAACGGCATCGGAAACACAGAAATGACCAAAATCTTAAACGGAGCCGATGAGCTCTACGGGAAGGGAAGACTCTTCAATATCATGAAGCTGGCTCCCGGAAACACCATCGGCGATCATTATCACGAGGGTGACAACGAAATCTTCTATTTCCTCTCCGGCACCGGTATTTACAACGATAACGGCACGGACGTAAGAGTAAATCCCGGCGATACCGTCGTCTGCAACAACGGAGAAAAGCACTCGCTGAAGAACGACGGCGACACCCCGCTTGAGTTCGTAGCGCTTATCCTTTACTGATTTTTTATGAAAAAAAGGTACTGTTAAAATGCCCGGTGTTCTTAAGGACAGTAGTTCAGGGGCACGGGCATTGGCGAGGCAAATAGAAACCGAGATTAGCAGAAACGCCGACACCGTTTTTTCCCAAAAAGAGGATTCCTCCGCCGTTTCTGCGATTTGAACGGATCCGCTCTTGATTATATCGGCAAATTATGATATAATTATGATTGTATTTGCATCCCAAAAGCGGGTAAAAGCCTTTGAAAGTGAGGTATGACAATGAAAAAAGTGATTTCGTTTCTCCTGATGCTGGCACTTCTCTGCGCATTTTCCGTTCCCGCTCTCGCAGATAAATTCGAGGTGCCGCCCGCAACCGATCAGAATATCAAAAAGGCAGTCGACGTGCTCGTAGGTTCTGTCGAAAGTCTGGACGACGTTTTTGACGAAACGCAGTCGAAAAGCATCATCGAAGTGATCCGCGAATTCGGTGCGACGTTCAAATCCGCCACCTCCTACGTTGCCGCGATTAACAGCAGCGTCACGTTTTTGAAAATGATCGGTGTCGTAAAGGACCGAAATGCCGCCGCGCTCAAAGGCATCATGCAGCAGATGACGGTGATCAGCGAACAGATCACCGAAATGGATAAAAAGATCGACCGCCTCACCGAAAAGATGGACGAATTCCGTGCCTCTGCGGAATTCAACGCACGTACGGAAAAAGCCATCCTGTTTGAAACCGCCTGGAAAGATTTTGAATTCCGTTATATGGAAGACGGTATGGATAAGCTGATCACGCACTATAACAGTATGATGCTGAAGGGGCTGCAGCTGTGGTGTCAGAACGAAGGAAACACCCGCAGCGCAAACGGGATGGATAATACCTCGATCTGCCTTTGCTATGAAAAAGCCGACGGCGATTACAAGCTGATCTATACCACCCAAAACGGTCTTCCCGACTCTGCGTCGGAAGATACCCGTGTTCTGGTGCTCGACGGCAGCGTTCTGCCGCAAAGCATCTCCTGGAACGTCAACACTTACAGAGACAGCATCAAAAAAGCCATCGTCAGCCGCTTAAAAGAGAAAGACGTCCTTGCGGCGCTGCAGGTACGGAATTTCCCTGAACTCGTTTCGGATACGGAACCCGACGAGAATCTGCTTTCGCAAATCGCTGAGGACGCAATCAACCTGCTCACCTATCGCATCACCGCCTGCCAGGTCAACGAAGATCCGGAATTCGCACTGCAGGTTTTGAGCCAGTTTTCCAACTACTGTTCCCATCTCGTCGGCACGAACGACGGCGTTGACGCCATTGCGAAAGTGATGTTCCTCACGCACGCTTTTGAATATCAGATCAAAGACGACTATACCGACTTTATGAATCAGATGACCGTCAAGAGTGGCGTGTACGGTTCGTTCGTATTGAACGTGCTCGGCATGTCCGACTTTATCACCGACGCGGAGAAATCGTCCGCGCTGGATCTCTATTGCAACGCGATTCTGAGCATCGAAAAGAAGAAAACGGAAGGTCTGACCGGAAGCGATCGTTACTGTTACGTCACCAATCAGTACCTTTATTTCGGTTCTATTTCCTTTACGGAGAGCGCGGAGATCAAAGTCAAACACCGCGGATCCGTCAGGGGTTATGAGAATTACTCGGCAAAGGATACCGAAATCGCGATCCGATACGGCTTGACAAACAACAAAGGAAACGTTTCGCAACTCATCGGAGACTCTGACGCCATTCTTCTCGGTTATTACCTCGGCAGCAATCAGATCAAAATCGGCTTCGATTTCTTAAACGATCATCTCGGAAACGACGCGCTGAGAGACTATGGGGCAACCGTGGTCAGCCTGAACGGTACGCAGTCCTTCCCCACCAACAACGGGACCTCGCTTGCCGTCACGAACGTCATCGGCTCCTATTTTGACGGAAAAAGCACAACAAAACTCAACTCGCTCCCGTCCGGAGCGGACACGGACGATCTCGTCTATCGGAAAATGATGACCGGTTCCCTGATGAACACGTCGACCGGAAACGTTTCCGCGAACACCGTTCTCAGCGCGATCGCGGTTTACGGCGAATCCCACTGGTATTGGGAAAAAGACGAAGCCGC
>JAKSPQ010000057.1 GCA_024404665.1 Clostridia bacterium | reverse complement strand
GATACAAAGGTCTTGGTGAAATGGATGCCGAGCAGCTTTGGGAAACAACAATGGACCCCGAAAAGAGAACTCTGAGAAGAGTAACAATAGAGGATGCCATTGCAAGCGATGCTACCTTCTCGCTTCTCATGGGCGATAAGGTTGAACCCAGACGCGTATTCATAGAAGAAAACGCAAAATATGCGGAAAATCTTGACATCTGATAGTATTTTCGCATGAAATTTGCCGTATTATCGTTAAATCCGGGAATTGACAGGGTTCTTTATCTGAATAATCCCATGAATCCGGGACACATGAACCGTGCATGCAGAAGCGTAACCTCACAGGGCTCAAAAGGAGCTAATGTTGCGATTATGCTTAAGCGACTCGGTTTTGACGTAACATATTATTCATTTACAGGCGGTCTGTACGGAAGTCTCTGCGAGGAGATTCTGAATAAAGAAGGTATAGACTGCAAATACAGAAAAGCGGCCTGCGGAATCCGGGTAAACACTAAGGTTATAGACGGAAACGGCGTCTGCACAGAGCTTAACGAAAAGGGCGGGCCCGTCACAAAGGAAGAGCTTGAGGGTTTGCTGGAAGATTTCCTCAAGGACAGTGCGGAAACCGTATTCATGTGCGGAAGTTTTCCACAGGGTGTGGAAAAAGATGTGTATAAGTCACTTATCCGTGTGGAAAAAGAACTGGGACACAATGTCATACTGGACTGTGACGGAGAGGCTATGACACAAGGTATTGTGTCCGGACCCGACATTATTAAACCAAATATTGATGAGCTCATCATGCTCTTAAAGAGTGTGGGAATGTGCAAAGACCTTCCGGACGAAAGTGGAAAAGACACGGAGAGCACCGAAAAGGCATGTGGAAAACTTGCCGAACGGTTCGGTGTGGGCCGAGTAATTTGCACACTTGGGGAAAACGGAGCTGTGGAAAACAGTCTTTCGTCATCAGACGGAGAAGCTCCGAAGGCCGGAGACGGAATATATGTACCGGCATATAAATCAGAACTCTTAGGCTTTTCCGGCGCGGGAGACTGCTTCCTGGCAGGCTTCGGTGCCGCGGTATACGGCATGGGAATGAGCGATTACGATGCGCTTGAGTTCGCATCGGCCTGCGGTGCAGCAAAGGTAAGACTGGAAGGCACAAGGCTTCCCGAAAAAAAAGAGATACAAACCATTTACGGAGACATAAAAAATGGATCACAAGAACGAAACAAACGTTGATCTTTCCTTCCCTAATCAGAAGATAGTCAACATAGAGATGGACCGCGAGGTAAAGAATTCATTCATAGAATATGCTATGTCAGTTATTACCTCAAGAGCTCTTCCGGATGTCAGGGACGGTATGAAGCCCGGCCAGAGACGCGTGCTCTGGGCTATGTATGAGGATCACCTTACAAACGATAAGCCGTTCTGCAAGTCCGCAACCACCGTAGGTAACGTTCTCGGACGCTATCATCCTCACGGAGACGCAGCGGTTTACGGAACAATGGTCAGAATGGCACAGGATTTCTCACTGAGATATCCTCTTGTCGAAGGTCACGGAAACTTCGGTTCCGTAGACGGTGACCCGCCGGCCGCATACCGTTATACCGAGGCAAGAATGTCCAAGATTGCCGATGAAATGCTTCGCGACATCGACAAGAACGTTGTAATCATGGACCGCAACTTCGACAACAGGCGCGAGGAGCCCTCCGTACTTCCCTCCAGATTCCCAAATCTGCTCGTAAACGGAGCCGTAGGTATTGCCGTCGGTATGGCCACCAATATTCCTCCCCACAACCTCGGAGAGACTATTGACGCCACTATATACCGCATGGAGAATCCCGATTGCACTGCACTGGAGCTTATGAATTATATCAAGGGCCCGGATTTCCCGACCTACGGTATTATTCACGGTATCAACGGCATTAAGGAAGCATATCTGACCGGTAAGGGACGCATTATGGTCAGAGCACGTGCCAGAGTTGAGGAAGAACATCACAGAATAATCGTAACCGAAATTCCTTACGGAGTCAACAAATCGCTGCTTTGCGAGGCCATTGCCGGTCTTGTAAAGGAAAAACGCATTGAAGGCATCACGGATATGCGCGATGAATCCGGAAGAAACGGCATGAGAATAGTGATTGAGTACCGCCGCGACGCAAACGGTGAGGTAATTCTTAATCAGCTCTACAAGTATTCTCAGCTTGAGGATACCTGCGCCGTAAACATGCTCTCTCTCGTAAACGGCGAGCCCAAAATACTGCCCCTTACAAAGATCCTCGACGAGTACATCGCTCATCAGGAATCGGTTATCACGAGACGCTGCCGCTTCGAGCTTGAAAAGGCTCAGGCGAGAGTGCATATTCTCGAGGGATATAAGATCGCAACGGACAACATCGATGAAATCGTCGATCTCATGAAGAGCTCTCCCTCCATTCCCGAATCAAAGGCGAGACTCTGCGAGAGATACGGTCTCTCCGATATTCAGGCACAGGCCATCGTCGAGATGACTCTCGGAAGACTCACCGGTCTTGAAAGAGACAAGGTAATTGACGAAATGAATGCCCTGTATGCCAGAATCGATGAGCTCCAGGCCATCCTCGGAGATATCAACAAGGTCAAGGAAATCATCAAGAACGAGATGCTTGAGACCAAAAAGAAATTCTCCGATCCCAGACGTACAGAAATTATTGAGGCCGAGGACGACATTCAGATCGAGGACCTTATCGAAAAGCACTTCTGCACCATTACCGTTTCTCATACAGGCTACATCAAGAGAGTACCCGCAGACACATATACCGCCCAGAGGCGCGGAGGCAAGGGTATTATCGGCATGACCGCAAAGGACGAAGACTTCATTGAAAAGGTTCTTGTCGTATACAGCCATTCTAACCTCATGTTCTTTACCGATAAGGGCAAGGTATATATGCGCAAGGCCTATACTCTTCCGGAGGCCGGCCGCAATGCCAAGGGTATGAATATTATCAACATCATAGGTGTTGAACCCGGTGAAAAGATCAGCGAGATTCTTTCCGTTGAGGACTTTGAAAACGCCGATGAGAGATATCTCACAATGGTTACCCGCTGCGGCGTAATCAAGAGAACAAAGCTCTCCGAATACGAATTCCAGCTTGCAAAGGGCAAAATCGCCATTTCTCTCGATGAAGGCGATGAGCTTGTAAGAGTATTCCTCACAGACGGAAAGCAGGATATCATGATTGCAACCGCCAACGGCGTCGCAAACCGCTTCAATGAGAACGAAGCCAGATGCATGGGCCGTACCTCCCGCGGTGTGCGCGGAATAGCTCTGCGCGACGGAGACCGCGTCGTCGGCGCTCTTACCGTCGATGAGACCAAGAAGCTTCTCACTATGACGGAAAACGGCTACGGCAAGCAGACTGAATTCTCCGAATTCAGAACGATGGCGAACCGCGGTACAAAGGGCTTTATCTGCCATAACGTTTCCGAAAAAACAGGAAAGCTCATCGGAATTGCCGCCGTATCCGACTGCGACGACATCATGTGCATCACCGACAGCGGAACGGTAATCAGAACTCCCGTTAAGGATATTTCAACATATTCAAGATATGCTTCCGGCGTAATTATCATGAGACTCGGTGAGGGTCAGACCTGCGCGGCCTTTGCTCCTCTGGTAACTGAAGAAGAATTCGAACGCCGCAAGGCATATTATGAAGGCATAGAAAACGGCACGGTTGATCCTTCCACTCCTCTTGAGGACTTTGTGCTTGAAATACCGGAAACTGCCGATGAAGAAGCGGATGAAACCGAGGAAAACGCTGTTCCCGATTCAGAAGAAGCAGCTGAGAACAGCGCATCCGACTCCGATGACAACTCCGATGTCTGATTCGTTACGAATAATGAACAGTACGGTATTTAAAAAAATAATCAAATCGCTGAGCCCGGTATTACTGGCAGCGGCTCTGATGCTATCCATGATGCTTCAGAGCTGCTCCAAGCCTCCCGAGCTTGAGAGCATAAGAGCCGAGCTTGAGGCCCTGGTCCGGAATTCCGCGGAAGTCAATGACATTTTCTTCGGAGAGGGACTTGAAGTATATCCCCGCGAGTCTTCCGGAGACGGAAATGCATTATACGACGAAAATTCCGGAATATATTACAACATTATTACGGAAAAAGACGGCCGCGAAATATTCAAGTATTACGATTCGTCCGCCAAAAAATACGTTTACGCGGAAGAATACGGCGAACCTCAGAAGGACAGCGCTCCGAACGGTATCAGCTTCACTGACGAGGGACTTATAGCCTTCAGACCGGTTGTGAACGGATCTGCGGATACCACCTTCTATTATAAGGTCCTTGAGGACTATAAGGAGGAAGTCCGCGAGTATGTTTATGACGAAGATTCTCCTCTTCTGTACGATTATGTCAGACTGGAAAGCAAATACCAATCCGTGGACCAGATTAAAGAGCTTGCGGAAAAGGTATATTCGAAGGAATATCTCGAAAGCATATACGTAATTATGTTTGACGGATTAAAAACCGACGACCAGCTGATTTACGCAAGATATATGACGGATGAATCCGGAAACACGGATTTCTTCCTGAAATCAAATGTTTTCAAGCCTTATTTTGAAACTCAGACAAAATACGATCTTTCGGAAATGAAGCTTGTAAATCCCTCAAGAGCAAATTATATCAATGTTGAAGTAACGGCTTACGGAACCTACATTGATTATGAGACTCTTGAAAAGAAAACCGGAAACTACAAAAAAGTACTGAAATTCGTTCTTGAATCTGACGGATGGAAGCTTGACACACCCACATACTGAAAAAAGATGGTAAAAAAGCCCGAGGCTTTTTTACCATCTCATTTTTTATGCAAGCTGAAGAACGTTTAAAAGAAGAATCCAGCTCATACCGTAGTATGTAACCACGGCAACAAGGTCGTTGATTGTGGTAATCAGAGGACCGGAAGCAACAGCGGGGTCAACCTTGATTTTCTTGAAGAAAATCGGGATAAGGGTACCGACAGCGGAGGATATCAGCATCGCCAGAAGCAGTGAGATTCCGAGACAGCCGGATACTGCAAAGGAGAATACGGGAGCCTGATGCTTGAAGAACATAACGTAGAGTCCTACGAAAATAAACGAAAGAACTCCGAGAATCAGTCCGTTGAACAGACCGACACGCATTTCCTTGAAAACGAGCTTGATTTTCTGTCCGGCGGTAAGATTTTCATCCATGAGAACACGGATTGTTACGGCCAGAGACTGTGTACCGACGTTACCGGACATGTCAAGGATGAGAGACTGGAACGCCATGATTATGGTTAACTGAGCAACAACCTTCTCGAAAATTCCGACGACGCCGGAAACCATCATTCCGAGAGCAAGAAGAACGAGCAGCCACGGAAGTCTCTTCAGCATACTCTGCTTAACGGGTTCGTTAAGGTCTTCCTCAGCGGTCAAACCGGCGAGCTTGGCGTAATCATCGCCCATTTCGTCGTCGACGACTTCGATAATGCTTTGGGAAGTAATAACACCGAGCATCTTATTCTTGTTGTCGAGAACGGGAATAAGGTCTTCGGAATAGTCCTTCAGTCTTTCGATGCAGTCGTCGATGTACTCGTTTGCGTAAACATATGGGAATGAAGTGACAATCAGGCTTTCAAGCGGAACGCCGCTTCTGGCTGTGATAAGGTCCTTGAGATCGATGGAGCCGTAATAATACTCGTTTTCATCGATTACAAAGAGCTTTGAAATGTTGTCATTGATTTCAGCCTGTCTGACAAGCTCGCTCATGGCTTCCTTAACCGTCAGGTTCTCGCGGATAATTATGCAGTTGGTCGTAACCTTACTACCGATTTCCGTGTCGTCAAATGAAGCAATAAGCCTGATTTCCTTCTTGATATCCAAATCAAGAAATTCCATAATGAACTCGCGTTTTTCTTTGGGAATGCAATGGAGAATAACCACCGCGTTGTCTGTTTCGAGTTCCGATACGATGTTTGCAGCCTTCTTTGAATCAATCTCCATGAGATATTCGGCTGCGGTTTCCTCTTCCAGGTGGCTGAAGGTTTCTGCGAGCATCGGATACTCGCAAATCCTGAAGAGCTTCTTTCTTTCGGTTTCCGTGAGCTTTTCGATTACCGCGGCAATATCGCTCGCATGGTAATCCTCAAGCTTTGTCAGCATGCTCTTAGGAGATTCGTTTCCTCTTATGATGCTGATAATTTCTTCTTCGTAATTTGGGATGACCGCTTCTTCGGTCGTTTCGATTACTTCGTTTTCTTCCATTTGTTTCTCTCCTTTTCTGCAGATTGTCTGGGTAATGCGCGTGTGGAGTCAAATGGGCGAAAAAACCCTGACATAATGTCAGGGCAAAGACGCAATCAAAAAGCAGACGAACCTTGACAGTCCGACCGGTTTTTTTTATAAAAGCGTTTTCGCCCGTGTGGTCCGCAACTGTCTCCGTTTTCCACTTTCTTCACCTCTTGTTTTTTTGGAATTATCGGCCTCAGAGAGCAATATCTCTGTCTCAGGTCCGAAGATAAGGTTTTTCTGATTTGCGCATTGTCATAAACATATTCCGATAATTCCGAAGCATATTTTTATCACATAGCGCAACTAATATTATACCACAAAAAAAGATATTGGTCAACACAAATGCACTTAAAAATGTATTATTAACAGAATCATCTGCGAATTGAATAAAATAAAGAAAAATAAATATCAGCGTTTAAATAAAGAGATGACTGCACACTCCAAAATGTTTTTGACAAACAGGAAATAATATGGTATAATGTCGGCGGTCACAGTACGGGACTATCAATTTATTCAGTCGAAAGGAATAATAAACATGATTTGTTCGTCAGCCAAAAGAACCGACAGATTATTCGGTGTATCGGCGATTATTATGGCCATGATAATGATTCTGGCGCTTTTCTCAGCATGCACGGGAGGCTCCCCGGAAATAACCGAAAACGAAACAACCGTCCCTGCGGAAACGCTGCCTCCCGCTCCGGAAGTTAAATACAAGAGCATTGTATCCGAAGGAAAGACCGAATACGGTTTTATCCGTCCGTTAAATGCGGATGTAACGGTTTTAAGAGAGTGCAATTACCTTGACGGTGTAATAAAAGACTGCATTGTGCTTGACGAGGGTGTTTCTTTAGAGATTACCAACGATTATATCTGGAACGAAGACAGCATCGGCGAATATGAAGTACTCATCGGCAATACAAACCGCGAGGAATCCTCCAAGGCTGTCGAAGGACTTGCGGAAGGCGATTGGACCGTAAGATTCATAGGCAAGAAGCTTGTAATCAACGGAAACGGCAATGCAGCTACGGCCGAGGCCGTCACCTGGTTTACCGATACCTTTGTAAGAGGCTTTTCCGAAATACATATTCCTGAGGACATCATGTATGTCAGATCCTCGGCTCCGAAAATCATCGCGATGAGCCAGGAGGACTGCTATTACAATCTCGGAACCAATTCTCCCGAAATAAATTTCTCCGTAGGTTCTCCTGACGGAAGTAATCCGGATATAGTGAGATTTGTTATAGACGGAAGAGATGCTTCACGTGTCTTGACCGGAAATAATGAGGAATACACACTGTCAGGTATTGCTTTTGAGTCCGGAATGCACACCGTTTCGCTGACAATTAAGGATAAAAGCGGAAAAACAGGTTATGAAAGCTTCCTGTTCGGCTGCGGAGACTGCGACGATATGCACCTCTATATCGGAGAGCTTCATTCACATACATCCGATTCAGACGGAATAGGTACACCTACAGAGGCATATGAATATGCCAAGAATACGGCAAAAATGGATTTTTATGCCGTGACAGACCACTCCAACAGCCACTCCGAACAGGTTTATTTCGAGGGTCACGTTGCCGTTGCGGATGCGATGAATCAGCCCGGAAGATTTGTTGCGCTTTCAGGCTATGAACAGACCTACGGCATGTCTACGGGCTACTCAGGACATCTTAACTCCATAAACTCCTCCGTATTTACCAAAAATTCAATGTTCCTGTATGATTATTATAAGAAAATGGCGGAGACGGAGGGAGCGCTTGTTCAGTTCAATCATCCCGGTTATTCATGGGGTAACTTCAACGAATACGAAGGCAGAACCGATGAGTACGACAATGTTGTGAATCTCTACGAATTCAAGGGCTCATCCTACGATAACGAGTGGGCGCTCTGCCTTGCCAAGGGCTGGCACGTATCGCCTATGCATAACGAGGACAACCACACGGGACAGTGGGGTACAGTCAACGAGGCCGTCGGCGTGGTTCTTTCCCCGTCTCTTACGAGACAGAACATCGTAGAGGCAATGGCTATGAACCGTTCTTATACAACGACAGACCAGAGCCTTAAGATTTACTTCAGCATCAACGGCACATGGATGGGCGGAAGACTGGATGCGCCGTCGTCGCTGGATGTAACGGTTCATCTTTCCACCGAAAAGAGAACGGGACTCGGAAATATTTACATCGTAGGCGAGGATAACATCGTCGTCGCGTCCGTGAATGCCGGTACGAAAAGAGAATATGACTGGAATATTACTCTTTCTCCCGAACATGACTACTATTACGTTAAGGTTAACGGAACCTCCGGCTTTGCCGTTACGGCGCCCGTGTGGGTTGAAAACCGCGATAAGCTGTGTATCACGGACTTAAGTCAGTCTCTTATCACATACAATAACGGTTCGGAAAAGGATCATGTGGTAACTGCCGGTATAACAAATACATCGGACAAGACGATGACCGATGTTGAAGTGAAGTTCTATAATTCTCCTCTTTCGGGCTTTGCGATTCAGAGCGCAAAACCCATAGAAACCGTAAAAATCGGCACTCTCGCTCCCGGAGCTTCCGCTTCTGCTCAGGCTGCTGCGGCGTATTCCCTCTCAAGCCCCAGAGTGACTGCCGTCGTTACCGGAAAATGCGGCGGCGAACAGTACGGAGACACCGTTTACTGCATGCTCAACAGACTGCTTATCACGGAAGTGGCAACATCGGGCTCCGGATACTCTTACGTAGAAATTTACAATAATACCGCTTCTCCCCTGCCGTTGTCCTCATTCTCTATCAGATACTGGCCTAAGCAGGGCGCAAAAGCAGATGCGCTTGCGGCAGTAACCATGCCTCTGTCCGGTACCATTCCGGCCAACGGAACAATGGTCATCTGGCTCAGAAACAAGACAAACATTTCCGTTTCTCAGTTCAATCAGCATTACGGCTGCTCCCTTACCGAGGGAAAGAACCTGCTAGTTCTCAACTCAAGCTGGGCCACCCTGATGTCCGGAGGAGTTCAGATTGAGGTGCTTGACGGAACGACTGTTGTTACCAGGGCGCAGTATAACTACGATATAAAAAAGATTGATTCCATCGAGTCTAGGTCCGTGGAATACAGATACGCAGATATGTACAGCCAGACTGTCGTAAAGACAGCCTCCAGAAAAACTCCGTCACCCGGTAAGCTCATCGATGGCTCTGTACCTGCCGTTATCGCTTCCAGGTAAACGTTTTTTCGGAATTAATTAAACTTTAAGTTGAAAACACCTCCGTAATGTGGTATAATTACCGCAGAACGGAGGTGCTTTTTATTATGGATGAAAAAAGACTTATTGTAATCGGCGGAGGAATGAGGGGCAGAACATACTCAGACATCGCCGTAACCATCGACCGCGGCTTCAGAGTTGTAGGAGTTGCGGAACCGATTGAAGAAAGACGTGAATATTTTAAAAATAAGCACGGTATTCCCGATGAAATGTGCTTTGAGTCCTGGGAGGGGCTGCTTGCGCTTCCTAAATGCGCCGATGCTGCCATTATCTCGACAATGGACCGCGATCACTTTGCGCCGGCTCTTGCCGCTATAAGAAAAGGCTACAATCTTCTTCTCGAAAAGCCCATTTCTCCCGTCCCGGAGGAATGCCGCATTCTCTGCGAGGAGGCCGAAAAGAAAGGCGTAAAGGTTGTTGTCTGTCACGTTCTCAGATACACAGCATTTTTCAATGCTCTGAAAAAGGTAATAGATTCCGGCGATATAGGAAAGGTAATGCATATCCAGCATGCCGAATGTGTAGGAAACGTGCATCAGAGCCACAGCTTTGTCAGAGGAAACTGGGCAAACAGCGAAAAAAGCTCTCCCATGATCCTTCAGAAATCCTGTCACGATATGGATATTCTTCAGTGGCTCATAGGTAAGCACTGTACAGCCGTTCATTCTTTCGGCTCGCTGAGCTATTTCAGACGCGAAAATGCTCCGGCGGATGCTCCCGAGTTCTGCATCGACGGCTGTCCTCACGCAGAAACCTGCCCTTACAATGCAGTAAAGCTTTATCTTGACGATAAGAAGAACAACTGGTTCAGGAGGGCATCGACGAAAATGTCCGCGCCTACGGCCGCCGATGTAGAAAAAGCCATCAGGACCACCGATTACGGCCGCTGCGTCTTCAAGTGCGGCAACAACGTTGTCGACCATCAGACGGTCAACCTTGAGTTCGAGGACGGCGTAACCGCCAACTTTACCATGGCCGCGTTCAATCGCGGAGAACGTTCAATCCGTATAATGGGTACACAGGGAGAAATAATAGCGGCGATGGGTTCTCCGGAGTTCAGGGTTTACGATTTCCTGACCAAAGAGACAAAAACCCTTAATGTATCAGACATGGTAACCGATCAGTCGATAAACGGAGGTCACGGCGGAGGAGATAACGGTATCGTTTACGCCTTTGCGGATCTTCTCGACGGAATTGCTCCCGGTCTTACCGACAGCCTGAAGAGCAAGGTTTACGGTCAGGACGACTTTATTAAGAAGCTTCTTATGAGAGCCACAAGATTGCCTTCGCGGCCGAAGAATCCAGACTTACGGGAGAAGTTGTTAAGATTAAGCCGGATTACGACTGCATCTGACCCGAAAAAACAAGCGATGTTAAAAAAGTCACTGACTTTTTTAACATCGCTTGTTTTTTCAGAATGCCCACTCGCCGTCCACGAAGATGGGAGTTGCCTTTCCGTTCTTGTATCCCGTGATCTGCATATCGGGAGCACCTACCATGAAATCGACGTGGATGATGCTGTCATTGATACCCAGAGCCTGGCATTCCTCATTGGTCTTCTCGAGATGACCCTCGATGCAGTCATTGAAGCCTCTGCCGAGTGCTACATGGCAGGAAGCGTTTTCATCGAAGAGAGTCTCGTAGTAGAGAATTCCGCTTTGACTGATCGGGCTTGAGCAGGGGATGAGAGCAAGCTCGCCGAGCTTGCCGGCATTCTCGTCCATTTTTATCATCATTCCGAGCAGCTCCTCGCCTTCCTCGGCGTGCCATTCGACGGCTGTTCCCTTCTCGAATCTTATGGAGAAGTTTTTAATCAGCTGTCCCTGATAGGAGAGAGGCTTGGTGGATACCAGTGTGCCTTCGCAGTCACCGGCTCTGGGGCTTGTGAAAATTTCCTCAGTGGGAAGGTTGGGGTTGAAGAAAATGCCCTGCTTTGTGGTTTCTCCTCCGCCGTTCCAGATGCCCTCAGGTATGAGACCGCAGCGGAAATCCGTTCCGTTGGAGCTCTTGTATGTTACGTATTCGAACTTCTGAGCGTTGAGCCATTCGCAGCGAGCTCTGAAATCCTCGTTGTGACGGTACCATTCGAGAACAGGATCGTTGTCGGGTTCGTCCTTGACGTAAACCGTGTCCAGGATTGCTTTCCAGAGAGCCTCGACGGCATCTCTCTTCTTCATATCCGGAAATACCTTCTTGGCCCATGCTTCAGAGGGAACCGCAGCGATGGTCCACTGATGGTTGGACTCGATGGCGTCTCTGTAAGGCTTGAGAACTCTGTACGATGCTGCCGCGGCCTTCTGCATTTTTTCAACGTTTACGCCCTTGAGACCGTCCGGATCCTCGGAAACGATGTGGATTCTGCAGGGGAATTCCTTGGCCATGAGTTTGAACTTTTCTTCCTGCCAGACCGGAACCTCGGACAGTGTCTTGAGACTCTGCCAGCGGTAGGCGAGCTTGGTCATAGGCTGGTAATTCCATTCGGTACGGACATAGGACGCGCCGAGACGGTAGCATTCCTCTGCAACCATTGCGGCGAATTCGCACTGATCGGCTGAAACGTAAAGCAGAACGGGCTGACCCTTGCGAACGTTCGCTCCGACCTTTGCTATGAGCTTCGCGTATTTTTTTAGAAGAGTTTTTTTCATTTTTTATTCTCCGATTGTGTATTATTGATGATATCTGTATTCAATATGCCGTCCACGGCAACTGGTCGCAGTTGCCGTTGTGGTTCTGACAGCTTGCCGGGTGCCGAAGCCCCTGACAAGCAGAACCATGCCGTCATGATTCGTTGCTTGCGGAATCGGTTATGCAAGCAACGGGTTTTGTACCCAAACCACCTGGTGCTTGCCGCCTGACTGGAATCAGTTCGGCAAGCATCGCCTTTTGATATCAAAAGACGCTTGTTGGGATAGTCCCAAGCCCTTTAATATCATATGCTTTTTCAAAATGTAATTCTATTTTTCCCGGTTATTGAGTCAGCCTCATATTTTGTCGACACTAAATAAATCGTCTTTCTCACATAATAATAAAACATTGCTTACACTTCTCCAACAATTTCTCAAATCATCAATAAATCATCGCAATTTTTTTTCAACCATTTGATTTGATTTGATGGAATTAATACAATCTTTTGGCTTTCTTTTAAGATTTTCAAACACGACTTATCTACCATTGAAATCTCTCGCTCATTCAACCAGGGAAAGCAGTATATTTCCTTCCCTAGCGCATATCCAATTGCAATCGATATACGCCATATTTCCACGCCAACAAATTGCAGCTTTCGATTAAATCTTCCTTCGTTTTCAGAACAATCGATTCCTTCTCCTGACAAATCGAACATATCCTTTATTTCCTTTACGGAATATGGCAACCTGCTTATGGACAAAGCTTTTTCAATACACTTCCGCGGCGTTAAATAATCTTGAGTTGTATTAATTCCATCATAAACATTTTCCGAAACATAGCACGATATGTTTTTCAAAAAACAACTGTCTACACATTCATCATTCATATATACTTCACCGTTAGGTTGATTGGTCCTCCCCCCCAAACTTGTTACTACACCCCAACTTCCACAGCCAAAATCACTGTAAAGTCCATAAATCTTGCCACCATAAAAGCAGTGATTAATGGGGGGAAAACTTTCTTTGCTCGAATAGAGAATATATGAACAATTAACACAATCTTGATAATTTTTGAGTTCAATTTTCATTATTTAAAACCGACCTCCACCATGTTGAATATCCTTATTACTCCAGGTGTATTAGCCACCAGTGCTCCTTCTATTGCACATGTCGCACCTGCGCCTAATCCGCCTATCTGAATGGATTGAAGAACTCACCGG
>JAKSPQ010000056.1 GCA_024404665.1 Clostridia bacterium | reverse complement strand
AACTTGGACTCTGCGAATACGCCGTTTGCGACAACCTCGGTCTCATGTTCAAACTTGTCGTCGTAGTCAACATCGGCCTTGTAGGAATCAAGCTTCTTGCCGTCAACGGTAATGAAGTTGTCCTTGGCAACGTCGAATACATTGAGGGTTCCTGCCTCGAGCTGAGCCTTTGCGGCATCGATGGCTTCCTGAGTGCCCTTGGCGGCAACCTTTGCGTTGACAGCCTCAAGCTTTACGGAGCCGGTCTTGATGGTGCCGACCCAGTCAGCATCGATCTTCTCGCCCTTGATTACGCAGTTGATCATGTACTCGAAGTAAGGAGTCCAGTCAATCTTGGAGGATACGATGTAGGTGTTGGGGCCCTGAGCCTCGGTGGAACCGTTGTAGGATACGTTCGGAACCTTGAGCTCTTCGCAGGTGTTGGGAGCTCCGTAGGAGTCAGCGTGCTGAGAAATAAGGACGCACTTGTCATCCTTGATAAGAGCGCTGGCGGCAGCGGCTTCCTTATCGGTATCATACCAGGAACCGGTGAATCTAACCTTCATGGTAACGGAAGGGCAAACGGACTTTGCGCCAAGGTAGAAGGAGGTGTAGCCGGACATAACCTCAGCATAGGTGAAGGCGCCGACGTAACCCATAACAGCCTCTTCGGCCTTGATGGTACCGGCGTTGATCATCTCGTTGAGCTTCATACCTGCGGCGATGCCGGCGAGGTATCTGCCTTCGTAAATGGAAGCGAAGGCATTTGAGAAGTTGTCAAGTCCGAGAGTGTGAGCCTTTGTGCCGGTGGCATGGCAGAATCTGACTGAGGAGAACTCCTGAGCGGCCTGGATGAGGAAGTCCTCATGACCGAAGGAATCGGCGAATACTACCTGGCAGCCGTCATTGGCGCAAGCCTTGGCTTTGTTGTAGCAGTCTTCGGTTTCCGGGATGCCGGTATAGAGGATGAGCTGATCCTTGGAGAGACCAAGGTTCTCAAGAGCTCTGTACATGGCTTCGATGAAGTTCTTGTCGTAGGTGGAGCTGTCGTCATGGAGGGTAATCATACCGATCTTAAGATCCTTCTTGTCAACGGGCTTGAAGCCGTCGGCATTGCCGGAGCAGGATGCGAAGGAAAGAAGGGTGGCAAGAACCATCACGACTGCGAGTGCAACGGACAGAAACTTTTTCATGTTTCTTTCACCTTAAAAATAAAAAATTTGATTTTACATTCTTAACAGTGCTTTTCCCGCTCATAAAAAAATACGGAAGCCGACATTTTTTCGAGCGGCCCCCGCGATAAAAAGCCCGAACCGCTCTCCGTTTCAGTGAAATCGGGGGGCGGGGCAGAAATCGGGAAACAGCTTATAGTCGGATTGTTTACGGGTATCCGGTAGAGACTTTCTGACCTTATTACAGAAATTATATAAGCGGAATATTCAAAACAAAAATGATGAGAATATTATACTCTTTTCTTTTGTGATTGTCAAGTGAAAAAAGTATGAATACTCAAAAAACCGAAAAAACGGATAACGGTTTCATGCCGGCAGATATTGTATGACGGTTTTACTTGCTTTTTCTGTACGGGGACAGTCTTCCGTCCTCCATCACGAGAATTCTGTCGGCTCTTTCAGCTATCGACATATCGTGCGTTACCATTATCAGAGTCTGGTTCATCACGCGCTTCGTCTCGAGCAGAAGCTCAAGGACCTCATCGGCATTGGCTCTGTCGAGATTGCCGGTGGGCTCGTCAGCGAATACCACCTGCGGGCGGTTGATAAGAGCTCTTGCAATTGCCACTCTCTGCTGCTGTCCGCCGGAGAGCTCTGACGGAAGATGGTGAAGCCTGTCGGCAATCTTCAGCGTCGACACCAGCTTTTTCAGATGCTCTTCGTAGCTTGTATCGGGCTTGTTGCACATCAGAGTCGGCACGAGGATGTTCTCCATCGCCGTAAACTGAGGAATCAGGTTATGGTTCTGAAAGATCATTCCGAGATAGTTTCCCCGGAACTGAGACAGCTCGTCAGCCCCCATCGAGGTCAGCTCGTTGCCTCTGACGGTTATACTTCCCGAATTAGGTCTGTCGAGTCCCGCGCAGATGTGCAGCAGCGTCGATTTTCCGGATCCGGAGGCGCCGATGACGGCAACGAATTCCCCGTCATATACTTCAAAAGTCGCTCTGTTTACGGCTGTGACGACATCGTCGTACTGTCTGTACTGTTTTATTACATCCTTGGCCTGCAGTATTACGCTGCTGTCGGAATAATTCATTTTCTTTTTCTCCTGTAGTATGGAATAACGCAAATCATATTATTTATCCGACACCGCGGCGCCGACATCCGTCAGTTTTTTCCTCTCTCTTATGAATTTCTCGAAAGGAACCAGAGTCGAAAGCATAGCTCCCGCCGCGGTTACGGCAACACAAAGCACAAAGCCCCAAAGCGAAAAGCTGTAAGAATACCTTACGGAAGAGCCCATTCCGAGTGACGGAAGGAATACGTTTACCGTATAATATACAAGATAATTCAGAAGCGAGCCCAGGGTAGCCGTCATGACCGAGGCTGACAAGGTGAGCAGTCCTCCCGAAAACCAGAACAGCCGTCTGAGATCGCCTTCAGTTGCACCGAAGGCTGTGAGCATGTATATTTCCCTGTCACGCTTGGATACGAAATCCGCCTGTGCAAGGAACCAGACCGCAGGACAGAGCGCAAGAATCATAAACGAAACGCAGAGCACCGGAGGCGCCGCGCTGTTTTTCGCGGACAGTCTTCTGTCCGTTACGGCATCCGTGTCAACAATCGAGTATCCGTCGTATCCCGACATGATTTTAACGATTTTTTCTCTTATTCCGGCAACCTCCGCGGTCTTTACGGAGGGCAGTAGGAATACGGATACCTCTTTTACGTCGCCGCTTCTTCCGGTTACTCTTGAAAAAAGCTCGGGCGACATATACACGGCATAGGTATCTCCGGTATCGCCGTCGTCAACCACCGCGCCTATGCGGACGTCGATGTAATCGAAATACGCTCCGGAAAGCAAAGTCGAAAGCTGATACTTTCTGTCCGGCTTTTCAAAGCTTATGGGACTTCCCGCCGATTCGAAAAGCGCGATGCGGACGGTATCTCCGGGTCTGAAATCCATAACGTTCAGATTGTTTATGCTGCAGGATACGGCCACCGTGTCGACCGATTCCGCAACGCTTCCGAGATTGCCGTCGATGGCCCACAGGCCCTTCTCCGCCTCTTCGGCCAGTCTGGGAGTCAACAGCGAATATCTGCAGTTGTTATCGGCTATGAGTCCCGTTTTTTTGTCCTTTACCGTCTTTGACGATATTCCGGCAGCCTGACGCTTGTTCAGAAGAAGGAACGATCTCTTCTCCGTCGCGTATACCGACTCGCCGAACATGGTATATGCCACGCCGGGAATGTCGTCAAAAGCGTCGATGTCGTCCGGGTCGAGCACATCGGAGCCCGTTGACAGGATAAACGAAGGTCTGTCGGCGTTTTCGTCGGTGCTTCTCATATCGGCCAGGAATAATCCGCATGAGAACAGTGTGGTAAACACGACGGCCGACGAAATCAGCATGATATAATATCTTCTGAATCTCACAAAGCCGAAGAATTCATAATGAAACGGAAAGCTCTTGCCGAAGATTCTGAACGACCTTCTCGGTGAGCTTACGTAATTCGAATTGTCTCCTGCGGACAGAAGTCTGACGGGAGTCTGAGACGTCAGAGCATAGACTCCGGGAACTACGGCGACAAGAACCACGGCAAGAACCCAGAGAAGAGCCGCGGGAACACGTGCGGCATTGAAAACGAATTCGGCGCCTGATGCGGTGCAGAATGCAGCATAAATACCGCAGGCTAAAGCAGCTGCCGGAGCGAAGGTAAGAAGAGCCACCGCAAACATTTCCCAGCCGGCAGTTTCCATTAGGGTATGAAAGCCTCCGCCGAACGATATGTAGATTCCGTACATGAATTTATTGCGGTTGGTCATAATATAAAACAAAAGCGAAACCACGGCTGCCGCAAGAACGCCTAAGAAGAATGACGTAAGACCCGCTTTTTTGTTTCCGGCTTCAATCTTACCGAGATATCCCGTTCTTTCTCCGTAGCTGAACGAAAACTCCTCTCTGTCAAGGCCGTACCTCATCCTGAAGCCGCGGCTGTACTCGATGCTGTCGTCGATGAGCCAAAACCTCATCCGGTAGAGCGAATCAGCGCTTGCCGTATAGTAATGCTCGACGGAGTATTCGGTATATCCTCTTTCGGAAGGAGTTCTCTCCTCCGCAAATACAAAATACCTGTTATAGAGCTCTGTCCACGCCTCCTGCTCTATTCCCTCAACTATCAGATTGCATCCTGAGCCGGAATATGCCTCTTTTTTTGTTTCGCTGCTGAAGCTGTCCTGTCTCAGCCAAATAAGCCAGAATGCGGACTGAAGCAGAAGAAGCGCAATGAAAAACGCGGAAAAAGTCCTGAATCCCTTCAGAACTCCGATGAATGCATGTTTTATTTTTTTCGGTGAAAAAAAGCTTATCACCGATGATACTGCGTCGGAAAAGAAATCCTTGACTCCGTAACGCACAAGCTTATGGTCTTCGTTGTAATACGGCTTTCTGTAACCCATTCGAAGCAACGGCCTTTCCCGGTTCTTATCGGGAGATAATTACGCCGTTACCCGATAAAAAACCGAAGCTTATATTTTCTGTAATAATTATACATTTAATATAAACGATTGTCAAGAACTAAATCTGACAGGAAAAGCTCATGCCCGATAAGTCCGGAAAAACCGGCATGGGATTGTTTGCGGTGCGAAAAATCATATTATGTCACATCACTTTGGATAGCCGTTTTTATGAGTTATTACAAAAAACAAAAATCACTCAAATTTTTGTTGAAATTATTCCGAAAAAATAGTATAATATAATAGCTTTAGTAGGGCAAATAAAAATTAATTATATAAGGAGATTACAAAATGACCAGTAACAAGTATATCCTTAACTGGATAGACGAGATGGCCGCCATGTGCGGACCCGACAAGATCGTTTGGATCGACGGCTCCGATGCACAGAGAGATGCTCTCCGCGAGGAAGCATGCTCCACCGGCGAGATGATTAAGCTCAACCAGGACCTGCTTCCCGGCTGCTACCTCCACAAGACCGCCGTCAACGACGTTGCCAGAGTTGAAGGCAGAACCTTCATCTGCACCAAGACCAAGGAAGATGCCGGCAACATCAACAACTGGATGGAGCCCTCCGAGTGCTACTCGAAGCTCTCCAAGCTTTACAAGAATTCCATGAAGGGCCGTACCATGTACGTCATCCCCTACTCCATGGGTATCGTAGGCTCCGACTTTGCCAAGTACGGAATCGAGCTCACAGACTCCATCTACGTCGTACTCAACATGCTCATCATGACCAGAGTCGGCAATGATGTTCTCGATGCCATCGGCGACAGCGCCGACTACATCAAGGGTCTGCATTCCAAGGCCGACCTTGATGAAGCCAACAGATACATCGTTCATTTCCCCGAGGACAACACCATCTGGTCGGTCAACTCCGGCTACGGCGGAAACGTTCTTCTCGGCAAGAAGTGCTTCGCTCTGAGAATCGCTTCCTTCCTCGGACGTAAGGAAGGCTGGATGGCAGAGCACATGCTCATCCTCGGTGTTGAGTATCCCAACGGCGACATCAAGTATGTCACCGCCGCATTCCCCTCTGCCTGCGGAAAGACCAACCTCGCAATGCTCATTCCTCCCGTATCCTACCGTGAGAAGGGCTACAAGGTTTGGACCGTCGGCGATGATATCGCCTGGCTGAGAATAGGCAAGGACGGAAGACTGTGGGCCATGAACCCCGAAAACGGCTTCTTCGGCGTTGCCCCCGGCACCAACGAGAAGTCCAACCCGAACGCTCTCGCAACCACCCGCGAAGGCGCCATCTTCACCAACGTTTGCCACAACCTCGAAAACAACACCGTATGGTGGGAAGGCCTCGACAAGAATCCTCCTCACAATGCGGAAAACTGGAGAGGCGAGATCTGGGATTACACCAAGTACGACAAAGCCGACAAGGTCGGTACCTCCGGTGCTCATCCGAACTCCCGCTTCACCGCAAAGGCCACCAATTGCCCCTGCCTCTCCAAGGAATTCAATAACCCTGCCGGTGTTCCCGTCAGCGCTATCGTATTCGGCGGCAGACGCGCAAAGACCGCTCCGCTGGTATACCAGTCCACTTCATGGCAGAACGGTACCTTCGTCGGCTCCATCATGGCTTCCGAGACCACCGCAGCCGCTTCCGGCGCTGTCGGCGTAGTCCGTCGCGATCCTATGGCCATGAGACCCTTCGTAGGCTACAACATGGGTGACTACTGGGCACATTGGCTCAACATGGGCCGTCTCATTCCCCACGCTCCCAAGATCTTCCACGTCAACTGGTTCAGAACCGATGACGAGGGCAACTTCATCTGGCCCGGCTTCGGTGACAACCTCAGAGTTCTCGAATGGATTCTTGCCCGCTGCGACGGCAAGGTCGGCGCCGACATCACTCCCATCGGTTATGTACCGAAGGCTGAGGATATCAACATCGAAGGCCTCGACATCACCGTTGACACCATCAAGGAGCTGCTTTCCGTCGATAAGGAAGCATGGCTTGCCGATGTCAAGAACATCCGCGAGTTCTACGCTCTCGTCGGTGACAGAGTACCCGATACTCTCTACGACGAGCTCGATGCTCTCGAAGCCAGACTTTCCGACTGATATAAATGCCGAAAAATCCCCGCGGACCGAAAGGCCCGCGGGGGTTTTTATGTTTGAAGAAATCAGATAATAAAGCCTATTATTACTGAGATTATAAGATATATGAGCCCCAGAAACAGCGGATAGTTAAACATCTTTCCGCGTTCGGCTTCCCTGTCCTTTTTATATTCGGCAAAGCTTTTGGTTTTGCTTTGCGCGGATCTCGAATAAACATATTTTGTTATGTCAAGGTCTCCGGCTATGATAAAGGTGAAAACCACACCGATAAGAAGAAGAATCATTGACATAATGAACAGCGAGTCCGATATAAAGAGCAGCTTTGAATAAAGGCCGCCTCCTGAAAAGATTCCTCTTGCCAGAGGATAAAGGAGCGTGACGGGAACGGCAATTGCCAAGGTTCTCCATTTTATGCTTCGGAAATCCCCGAAAATAAGATTAATCAGTTTCATAAGGCGGTCCTTTTATTTTGGAAAACACGGTTTTTAGGTCCGATTATTTTCTCAGATTCTCCAGCATCTTTATGCGCTCCTCGTATTTTACGATCTCCTCGTCATTTGCAAATACAAAGTGACCGGGGCGGATTTCGCGCATAACAGGCTCCTGCTGTCCCTCATACTTTTCATCGGCACTGTACTCAATCGAGGTTCTGTTTTTCTCGATGATGGGGTCGGGCATGGGAACTGCGCTGAGCAGCGAAACGGTGTAAGGATGTACGGGATACTGGAAGAGTGTTTCGGAATCGGCTATCTCAACGATTCTTCCGAGATGAATAACGGCGATACGGTCAGCAATGAAGCGTACAACCGACAGGTCGTGGGCAATGAAGAGATAGGTAAGATTCTTTTCCTTCTTGAGCTTGTTCATAAGGTTGAGAACCTGCGCGCGTATGGATACGTCAAGCGCGGAGATGGGCTCGTCGGCTATAATAAGCTCCGGCTCCATAATCATCGCGCGAGCGATACCTACACGCTGTCTCTGACCTCCGGAGAACTCATGAGGATATCTTGATTTATGCTCGGGAAGCAGTCCGACATCCTCCAGAGCCTTGTCAACCTTTGCAATACGGTCTGCCTCGTCCTTGTAAAGGTGGAAGTTCAGAAGTCCCTCGGATATGCAGTATTCAATGGTTGCTCTTTCATTGAGCGATGCGGCGGGATCCTGGAAAATCATCTGAATGTTTCTGATGACGTCCATATCCTCTTTATGTGAAATCTTTCCGGATATTCTCTGTCCCTTGAACAGGATTTCTCCCGCGGAACAGGGGTTGATACGGATGATGGCGCGTCCTATAGTGGTCTTGCCGCTTCCGGATTCACCGACAATCGCAAAGGTCTCGCCTTTGTAAATATCAAAGTTCGCGTCTTTTACGGCAACGAATTTCTTCTTGCCTCCGACGTCAAAGGAAACATCCACATGACGCACTGACACAAGAACTTCACGTTCAGAGTTCGTCGACATAGAATGCGCCTCCCTTTCCGGTCATTTCTTCGATTTTCTCGTGAAGATTGCGAATAACTTCGGGCTTCTCAAGCTTGGGAGCTCTGGGGTCTAAGAGCCACGTCTTCGCATAGTGTGTATCCGTTACTCTGAAGAACGGAGGCTCCTTCAAAAAGTCTATTTTCAGAGCATTGGGATTTCTCGGAGCAAAGGAGTCACCCTCGATGCGATTGTAGAGGGACGGAGGCGTACCCGTTATGAAGAACAGGTCTTCTCCCTTGACACCGAGCTGAGGCAGCGATGAAAGCAGCGCCCAGGTATACGGATGGCGGGGATCGTAAAAGATCTCATCGACGTTTCCGTATTCGATTATCTGTCCGCCGTACATAACGCCTACACGGTCTGCGACCTTGGCAACGACGCCGAGGTCATGTGTGATATAAACGGTTGTAAAGCCGAGCTCCTTCTGAAGATCCTTGATAAGCTGAATGATCTGAGCCTGAATTGTAACGTCAAGCGCGGTTGTGGGCTCATCGCAGATGAGAATCTCGGGATGGCAGGAGAGCGCTATAGCTATAACGATTCTCTGTCTCATTCCGCCTGAATACTGGAAGGGATACTCGTCAAAACGGTCCGCGGCATTGGGAATGCCGACACGCGACATAAGATCGATGGCCTGCTTCTTTGCATCCTCTGCATTGATGCCCTGGTGCTTTTCGATTACCTCGGTAATCTGAGAGCCGATGGTTCTTATCGGGTTCAGAGATGTCATGGGGTCCTGGAAAACAGTAGCAATCTTTGCTCCGCGAATGCCCTCCCAGTCCTTTTCGGTTTTAAGTGCCACAAGATCCTTATCATGGAAAATAATGGAACCGTTTGAAATCGTACCGTTGGATTCAAGCATTCCCGTAAAGGTCTTGGTGAAAACGGATTTACCGCTTCCGGATTCTCCTACGATAGCAAAGGTTTCGCCTTCATAGAGATCAAGAGATACTCTGCGTATTGCAGTGATATACTTTTCACGGACTCTGAATTTTACTTCAACATCCTTGGCGGAAAGAATAACTTTTTTGTCTTCGTTCATTTCTTCTCTCCTATCTGTGTGTGCGGGGATCCGCTGCATCAGCCAGCTTCTGTCCCATGATGTACAGCGAGACAGAGATTACCGCCATTACGGCAACGGGAATCCAGAAGAGGTGAGGATGTCCGGTCATAAAGGTTGTGTACTGGGAAATGGTTCTTCCGAGAGAAGCATAATCCGAGCCGAGACCGAGTCCCATATAGGAAAGGAATACCTCATAGGAAATAAGTGAAGGAATTTCTCTTGAGATATATGTCATAATAACAGAGATAAGATACGGAAGGATGTTCTTGATAATCATTGTCCATGTCTTTGTTCCGAGACACTTGGATGCAAGATTATACTCTCTGTCACGGATAATCATAACCTGTGTACGGATAAAGTATGCAACGTATATCCAGTTGGTTATGGTCATGGTAAAGATCAGCGGGCCGAAGCCGTTGCCGATGACATACGAAAGAATCATGGCAAGAAGCAGGAAGGGGACATTGGAGATGATGTTGTAAATCTCAATCATCCACTTATCCATTTTCTTGGAGAAGCCCCACAGAGCTCCGACTGCTATTCCGACAACCATGTTTATGGCTGTCGCGGCAAGGCTGACTATAAGCGAGTTTCTGGCACCGGCCCAGACAACGTCGAACACCTCGTTTCCGATGTTATCGGTACCGAAAATATGCTCGAATGAGGGCTTGAGATGCTTCATCTCGGGATTGTTGATGTTCGGTGCGTTCATCGGATCGTAATCCGAGAACGTCGGGTAAATAATGGCAAACGATACGACAATAACTACGAGAATGGTTACTGCAACTGTAAATTTATTTTTGATAAAGGTCTTCCATACAGATTTCCAATAAGAATAAGCGGGTGTTGTAATCTTCTCGGATTTCTTCTCGTCAAACTCGGCAAAGCTGAAGAGCTCTTCATCTGTCATGCCCTCCGTGGGATCGACCGATGCCTGTGCTTCAGCTTCGGTTGCATTTAAAACCGGTTCAACGCTCAGATGGTCGAACATATGTTTTCTGCGATCATTCATTACGACCTACCTGCCTTTTCACTGAGAGAAATTCTGGGATCGACCTTGGTAAGAACTATATCACCGAGAAGTACGGAAACTATCGATATACCGGCAAACATAAATGTAAGAGCTATAATCATCGAGTTGTTGTATTTGTTGATCGAGTCGGGAATCATCTTACCCATACCGCCGACGGCGTAAACAGCCTCGGTAACAATGGCTCCGGTAATGCAGCCCGCAAGAGACGAGGGAATTCCCTGCGCAATCGGGATTACCGCATTCTTGAAAATGTGCTTGCCGAAGATTTCGGACTTGTTAAGGCCCTTGGCCTTGGCAAACTTTACATAGTCCGAATTCATCTGGTCAACTACGTATCTTCTCATCCAGAGCATAAGGCTGGAGATGGAGGGGAGTGCCAGAGAAATCGCGGGAAGAATCCAGGATCTGATATCGTTCGAGCCGTATACGGTAAATACGGAAGGAAGCTTGAAAAGAGTGGTTCCGAGGAAACGGAAAAGATAGATGTATGCAAGCGAAGGAACGGCGATAATGAAAATAATATATACCATACCCATTTTATCGACAAGCTTATCCTTGTTCTTTGCCATAGCTACGCCTACGGGAAGTCCGATTCCGTATGAGAGCAAAAGCGCAAAGATACCCATGATAAACGAAGTACCTACCATTGAAGGCTGGTTCTTCTTTGTCTGATAATCTGCGTAATTATCTACAAACTTCTGTTGGTCGATTTTGTCCAAAACCGGCTTATATTTCAAGGTACCGAAAATGATGGCAGAATCGCTCTCAAGTCCGGTTTCGAATTTTACTTCCCTTTTAACCTCTTCACCCTGAGACTGGAAAATAACCGTAAGCACGTCAAGTCCCTGGAAAGTGGGATAGGAAGCGCCGAGATTCAGCGTAAGGATGTTCTGATGAATAAACGGGAAATTGGTATCCGTGTAAAGCAGATACTTATGAACGGTTCCGCTTCCGATAAGAGCGGGTGCTCCTGTGGGAGTGGTTCCGAATTTCAGATAGCGGGGCAGATCGGGATTGTTTTCATCCTGAACAGACCACGGCGTATCGAGTACAAGCAGATTGCCGAACCATTTGGCAAGCTTCTTGACAATGGGAACATCGCGGTAAGCGTAAAGACGCTTGCTCGAAAGGAATTCCTCAACTATATATCCTTTGGATTCGTAAAGCTTTTTAAAGTCAGCGGATTCCGGAGAATCGGGACTTATGGCATTCATCATACGGTCGTCACCCTGACCGTAAAGATCAAGGCAGTAATCGGATATCGTCACATAATCAATATAACCGAGTTTCTTCCAGGTCTTATTAACATATTCGGTTTTTTCGTCAGGCTTGCCTCCAAGCTTTCGGTAGGTGCCGTCTTCGAAAAATATATTCTCTCTCGGAACAAGGGTATATACCATAGTGAATACTATCACAATGATAATAAGCAGAGAAAGAAAAGACCGGATAAGACGCGACAGCATATATCCTTTTTTCATAAGATACTCCTTATATCGAAAGAGCGGGAGACAGAAAAACATGTTTTCCTCTCTCGCTCTTTCTAAGAATTATTAACTGTTAAAAACAGCGAACGGCTTATTCACCCTTGAGCCACTTTTCCTTGGCAGCATAGTAGTCAGCAGCAAGAACAGGAGTATCCTGGAGCTTCATGTACTTGAAGTAAGGAACAGCGTTGTAGGAAGCCTGGCCGTAGAGACCGTAGGCAGCGGTGAAAGGAACGACCTTGGATACACCGAGGTTAGCACCGGAGGTGGAGTAAGGTCTGAGAATACCGTTTGCAAGAAGGGTTGCTTCGATCTTGGCAAAAGCCTCGATACGGGCGTCACCGGAGAGAACTCTGGCATCGTCGAGCATCTTCTGTACTTCCATAAGACCGATGGTCTTCATGGCGTCCTTGTTGGACTGAGACTGAGTCTGAGCTTCGATGTTCAGACCGGAGTAGTTCAGCATATCGCCGTTAGAGGCGTTGAAGCAGTTGATGTAGGTGAGCGGGTCGCCGTAGTCAGGTCCCCAACCTGCGGAGAACGCAAAGTCGATGGAGTTGTCGGCACCGGTAGGCATGTTGTAGTGAGTGGAGTAGAAGGCGGTGGAGTCGTTGAGGATAACGAGGTTAACCTGAACGTAATCGCCGATGGCATCCTCGATAGACTTCTTCATGGCAAGAGCAGCGTTCTTGTTGTTCTCGGAAGTACCGACTACAGGGTAGTCAAGGCGTACGGGCCATGCGGAAACGGAGGAACCGAGTTCTTCCTTAGCCTTGGCAGCGAAGGCCTTGGCTCTGTCAACATTGTACCATGCATCCTGACCGTCGTTGAGGTTGATGCCCTTGAATGCAGGCTCGATCTCTTCGAGGTACTTGGTTACGAGAGCACCGTAAGCGGTACCGTCGGCCTTAGCGGCGAAGGTGTAAGGAACAAGGGTGTTTCTGGCAGCATCGAGAGCTCTTTCGTCGCCCTTGGTGATAGCCTGAGTAGCCTTGGTGGAGTAAGCGGCATAAACGGCAAGACGGAAATTCTTGTTCAGGATGGCAGCCTTGGTGTCAGCCTTCTGAGCATCGTTCTTGTCAGTGGTGGAAACGGATGTATCGTTGTAAAGAGTATACATCTGTCTGTCGAAGTTGAAAGCGCCCCAGTAAGAGGTGGCGGTGGTCATGGACTTGTACTGGTTGTCCTTGTACAGCTCATTGGCCTTCTTTACGACATCGTCGAGAGAAGAGTTGATGGAGGTGGAGGTAACTTCGCCGTTTACGAACATATTGAAGTTCTGGGAAGCGTCCTTACCGTCGGTGTAGGTAACCTTAACATCGGTTACGAATACGTTCTTCTTGTCCCAGTACTTCTGGTTCTTGGTGAACTTGACTTCCTGAGAAGCGATAACGGAAGTGAGGATGTAGCAGCCGTTGTAAAGGATGGCGGAAGGATCTACGGCACCAAAGCCTTCACCCTTGGATGCGAGGAACTCGGCATTGATCGGGAAAAGGATGGAGTAGGTGGTCATACCGTCAAAGTAGCCGCAGGACTGAGTAAGGGTATAGGTAAGGGTGTTGCCGTCAGCCTTAACACCGACGTCTTCCCACTTGCCGGTACCGGCAACATAGGCCTTGAGGCCGACGATGAGGTCCTCAACGAGAGAAAGGGTCTCGGAAGAGGAGTCGCAGGCATGCTTCATACCGGTTACGAAGTCCTCA
>JAKSPQ010000055.1 GCA_024404665.1 Clostridia bacterium | reverse complement strand
GTTACTTAAACTCCGATAATATATAAAAACGAGATGTTAAAAATGATTGAATCCATTATAACATCTCGTTTTCAGATTGATTTTTTTCAGATCTTTACGTTTGCGGATTTGAGAACAACGTCGTGCGCGCCGCCTTCAACAATCGAGGTGGCAGACACGAGAGTGAGTCTTGAATTTGCCTGAAGATCGGGAATGTTTGTAACACCCACGTTGCACATTGTAGATTTAACCTTGTAAAGGGACTTTGCGACATTGTCGTGAAGAGGACCCGCATAGCTGACGTAGGAATCGACACCTTCCTCAAAGGAAAGCCCGTCCTTGCCGCCGAGGTCGTATCTCTGCCAGTTTCTGGCTCTGTTGGAGCCTTCGCCCCAATATTCCTTGACATACTGACCGTTGATAACAACCTTATTTGTGGGAGACTCGTCAAATCTGGCAAAGTATCTGCCGAGCATCATAAAGTCTGCGCCCATTGCAAGGGCGAGAGTCATATGATAGTCGTGAACAATACCGCCGTCGGAGCATACGGGAATGTAAACACCGGTCTCCTCAAAGTATCTGTCGCGCTCCGCGCAGACCTCGATAAGAGCGGTGGCCTGTCCGCGGCCTATGCCCTTCTGCTCACGGGTGATGCAGATGGATCCGCCGCCGATACCGACCTTGACGAAATCCGCGCCGCAATCGGCAAGGAATCTGAAGCCCTTGGCATCGACAACGTTTCCGGCACCGACCTTTACGCTGTCTCCGTATTTTTCTCTGATAAACTTGATTGTTCTTTCCTGCCAGCAGGTATAGCCCTCGGAAGCGTCTATGCAGAGCACGTCTGCACCGGCCTCAACAAGCGCGGGAACGCGTTTCTCATAGTCGCGGGTATTGATACCGGCACCGACTCTGAAGCGCTTCTGGCTGTCTAAGAGCTCGAGAGGATTGTCCTTGTGAGCTGAATAGTCCTTGCGGAATACAAAGTAAAGAAGCTTGCCTCCGTCCTCGGTATCAATTATGGGGAGCGAATTGAGCTTGTGCTCCCAGATAATATCGTTTGCTTCCTTGAGGCTGGTGTCAGCGGGAGCAGTGATAAGCTTCTCGAGAGGAGTCATGAAGTCGCTGACCTTAAGGTCTGTCGACATTCTGGAAACTCTGTAATCTCTTCCGGTTACGATTCCGAGAAGCTTTCCGTGTGATGTGCCGTCATCGGTTACGGCAATGGTGTTGTGACCGTTCTTCTTTACGAGATCGAGAACATCGGCAAGTGTGTTGTCGGGAGTGAGGTTGGAGTCACTTACGATGAAGCCAGCCTTGTAATTCTTGACTCTTGCGACCATCGCTGCTTCGTTTTCAATGCTCTGGGAGCCGAAAATGAAGGACATTCCTCCTTCACGGGCAAGAGCGATTGCCATCTTGTCATCGGAAACCGACTGCATGATGGCGGATACGAGCGGGATGGAAAGCTCTATATCGGATTTCTCTCCTCTTTTGAACTTAACGAGAGGAGTTTTGAGAGATACATTGTCCGGGATACAATCGGGAGAGGTGTATCCGGGGATAAGAAGATACTCGGAAAAGGTATGAGAGGGCTCACTGTAAATAAAAGCCATTGGCGTCTGTCCTTCCTTTTATTAATTCAGATAAAACCCGCCGACCGTGGCGGTACTTCCCTGCTTCAGCAGAACTTCTTCAGACCGTCGCTGAGATCTTCAACGGAGATGGAGGAGGTCATGACAACATTGATCTTATATCTGTCGGCAAGCTCGTCAAGATCGTTGACCATTCTCTCGAAGGCATCGACCTTATTGTCGCAGATTCTGAGTGCGGCATCGACGAAAATGTCGGTAACGTCGGAATTGGAGGCAAGAAGTCCGGCGATGAAGCCGAAGAGCTGCTCTGCGCCGAATACATAGTACTCATCGATGTTGATGAGGCGGCAGTTGTAGTTTACATCGTAGCGGAGCTTGATTCCCTTTTCTACACAAACAACGGAGCCCTTGCTGGTTTCGACAGCGGAATTGACCATAGAAATGAGAGATTTTGTTTTTCCGGAACCCTTAACTCCGGCAATGAGTTTAATCATGGATACTGTATCCTTTCTTTTTTATGATTACTTAAGTCTGGCACGGAGAGCATCGGCCATATCTTCATAGCCGGGCTTACCGAGGAGGGCGAACATGTTCTTCTTGTAAGCTTCTACACCAGGCTGGTCGAAGGGATTTACTCCGAGGGTGTAGCCGGATACGGCGCATGCGAGCTCAAAGAAGTAGATGAGATAGCCGAGAGAATGAGCTGAACGATCCTTAAGATTGAGGATTACGTTCGGAACTCCGCCGTCGACGTGAGCGAGAACTGTAGCGTTAAGGGCGGTGTTGTTAATCTCGGCAAGAGATGTTCCGGCCACAAAGTTGAGACCGTCGACATTTGCGGCATCGAAGGGAACCTTGGCATCGGAATCGGATTTTTCAATGTTGAGAACGGTTTCGAACATCATTCTCTCACCGGACTGGATGAACTGACCGAGAGAGTGAAGGTCTGTGGAGAAGATAACGGAGGAAGGATAAAGGCCCTTGCCGTCCTTGCCTTCGGATTCGCCGTACAGCTGCTTCCACCACTCGTTGAGCATGAGAAGGTAAGGAGCATAACCTACGAGGATTTCTGCGGCCTTGCCCTGTCTGTACAGGGTATTTCTGATAAGAGCGTAGTTGTAGGCGGGGTTGTCGGCGATACCGTCGGTATCAAGTTCCTTCATGGCGTCGCGTGCGCCGCCCATGAGCTCATCGATGTCAATTCCGGCAACGGCGATGGGAAGAAGTCCTACAGCAGTAAGAACAGAGAATCTGCCGCCGACGGCATCCGGAACGACAAAGGTTTCGTATCCGGCTTCATCGGAGAACTTCTTGAGGGTTCCGCGGCATTTGTCTGTGGTTACGAAGATGTGATCTCTTGCGCCGTCCTTACCGTACTTCTCTTCGATCATGGCTCTGAAGTATCTGAACGAGATGGCAGGCTCAGTTGTTGTACCGGACTTGGAGATAACATTTATGCATACGTTCTTTCCGCGGCAGATCTCAGTGAGCTCGTCGAGGTCGGAATCGCTGATATTGCAGCCTGAGAAGAAGATTCTGGGGCCGTCACCGAGAAGATTGTGTCTCGGAGACTTGAGAAATTCGATTACTGCTCTGGAACCGAGGTAAGAACCGCCAATGCCGATTACAATGAAAACATCGCATTCGGATCTGATTTTTGCGGCCGCTGCCTTGATTCTAGCGAATTCTTCCTTATCATAAGCTTCGGGAAGATCGAGCCAACCGAGCATTTCCGCGCCGGCTCCCGTGCGGGTGCGGAGGGTCTTAATCGCCTTCTCTACATCCGCTTCAGTCTTTTTCAGCTCATAATCGCTGAGAAAAGGACGGACAAATCTGTCGTCAAGTCTGATAGTCATCTTTTTTTGAAGATCCTTTCAAAATCTATTTATCTTTTTAATAAGCAAAATAATCAGTCACCGTATCCCTGCGGATTCATCGTCTGCCATCTGTCGGCATCGATGCACATGCGTTCAATGCCGTATTCGGCACGCCAGCCGAGCTTTTCGACCGCCAGAGAGGGATCCGAGTATACGGAATCGATGTCACCGGGACGTCTGTCGCAAATCCTGTAAGGAATTGTTTTGCCGGTTGCCTTCTCGTAAGCGTGAATGACATCGAGAACCGAGTAGCCGACTCCGGTTCCTATGTTGTAATACTGGATGCCTTCGCTGTCAAGAGCGCGTCTTACGGCCGCAACATGAGCCTTTGCAAGATCAACAACATGGATATAGTCTCTGACTCCGGTTCCGTCGGGAGTATTGTAATCGTTTCCGAATACTCTGACATAGGGATGCTTTCCGACAGCAACCTGTGACACGAAGGGCAGAAGGTTGTTCGGGATGCCGTTCGGATCTTCACCGATGAGTCCTGACTCATGAGCGCCGATGGGATTGAAATATCTGAGGATTATTACGGTATTGATATCTCCGGCCTTCTGCATATCGCGGAGTATTCTCTCCTGCATAAGCTTGGTTTCGCCGTAGGGATTTGTTGTGGGGCCGACCGGAAAATCCTCTCTTACGGGAACAGAGGCGGGATTGCCGTAAACCGTGGCGGAGGAAGAAAATATAAGATTGTCGACTCCGTGAGCCTTCATGGACTCGCAGAGCGTAAATGTGGATGTCAGGTTGTGGCTGTAGTACCAAAGAGGCTTGGCGACGGATTCGCCTACAGCTTTGAGGCCTGCGAAGTGAATTACGGCGCAGATGTCATTCTCATCGAAGATGGCGTCTACGGCGGTTCTGTCGCGGATATCGCACTCATAAAATCTGAAGTCTTTGTGAGTAATCTCTTTTATTCTCTTCAAAGCCTCGGGCTTTGAATTCGAATAATTGTCGGCTACGACTATTTCATAGCCTGAATTAAGAAGCTCGACGCAGGTGTGTGAACCTATGAAGCCGGCTCCTCCGGTAACAAGTACTTTCATATTTTTACACCTTTCGGAAAAACAATAAAAATCATAAATAAGAGGCGATATACGGGATAACGAACGGTTATTCGGAATACTTCTTCACGATCTCGTTCATTTCGCCGAGTTTCTTTTCAAGGTCGGCAACCATGGCAAACTGGTTTCTCGCTCTTTCGAGATTGTGACCGGGATGCGAAACTCTGAAATATTTATCTCCGTCAAGATAATCGGTTAAGAATCTTATTCCTGTCTCAAGCGTAATTACTATGGCTCCGAGAGGAAGCATGGAAAGCTCCTCGGCGGTAAGGGAACCCTCGAGCCCCTCAATAAAGCCGCGGGTAAACGCCTCGAAGAGAGAAAGGTCCGCTCCGACGAGCGAAAGATCGGTTTCGTCCTCTGCGGCAGTTGCGGCGCCGAACCTTATGGCATCGCCGAAGTCGTAAAGCACCGAGCCCGGCATAACCGTGTCAAGATCAATAACGCATACGGGCTTTTTGGTATTCTCGTCAAGCAGAATATTGTTAAGCTTCGTATCGTTATGCGTAACCCTGAGAGGAATAACACCGTCTTTTATTTTATTAACGATGTATGGGCAGATGTCGGCATGCTTTCTGACAAAATCGATTTCATTTGACACCGATGCGGCTCTTCCGCAGACATCGGCAGCCAGGGACTTTTCAAAATTACGATATCTCGATGCCGTGTTGTGGAAATCGGGGATCGTTTCCGAAAGGAGCGACGCGTCAAAATCGGCAAGCTGCATCTGAAAATGACCGAATGCATATCCTACGTCGGCGAGCTCCTCCGGTGATTCGGCGGCCTGTCTTGATACGGCGTTTTCAATCATAGAATAAACCCTGTATGCTTCGCCGTCTACTGTAAGGCAATATGATTTTTCTGCGGAATCGGATTTTACGGGAATGAACTCAAGAGTGCATCTTTCGGTATCTCCCGAGGCCTCGCGGGTCTTTTTTCTGATATGTGTAGTAACGAGTACCGCATTGTTCATAAGTCCCTCGGGATCCTTGAAAACATAGGTATTGATTCTCTGAAGAACAAAGCGTTTTCCGCTTTCGGTTGTTATGAAATATGTCGAATTGATGTGTCCCGTCCTGTTTTCCTTATATGAAACCGGAGCAGACCCGAGCTCGAACATTGCAGCAAGTTTTAAGACATCCATATTCATTTCCTTCCGAAGGACTTCATCTGTCCGATTCCCTTCCAGAGATCCTCCGCGTATATTCCTTTTTCGGTCATTCCGGCAATGGCTTTAACTACCGAGGGCTTATCCGCGGCATATGTAACTCCGAACCATTTTCCCTCGGTCGGAAGCACATTGACGGTAGCTATGCCCTGCTTCATTGCATCCGAAACCATAAACGGAAGATAAAACTCATCCTTCATGGGATTTTTCATGTCCGAAAGGAATTCCGAAAACTTCTTTTCGGCAAAATCAAAAATTCCGGGAGTAAGTCCGAAGAAATTCATGGATGCAATTGAGCTTCCGGGAAGCGGATAGCTGCTGCCGTCCTCCTCGAATTCTGCGTCGGCACCGACGGGAGTGATTTTTGTTCTCTCGGTGATGGAAACAAGTTTGCCGTCCGGAGCAATATCGCAGATACCGCGTGAAACGCTGCCGTTCTCGGTAAGTGTATTAGAAAGCCTGTAGCCTGCCATGCAGCATTTCATAACGCCGTTCTTTTCATCGGCCTTTTTAAGAAAATCGGCAACGATGGAAAAGGACTCGGCACCGTAAAAGTCATCCGCATTGATTGTGGCGAAATTATCGTCTATAATATTTCTGGCGGCAAGAAGAGCATGAGCTGTTCCCCACGGCTTTACTCTGCCCTCGGGTAGCGAAAAGCCCTGAGGAAGATCACGAAGATCCTGAAACGCGTATCGTACGTCGCAGTAAGGCTCAACTCTTTTTCCGACCGAATCCCTGAAAATTTCAAGGTTTTCTTTTTTGATAACAAATACAATTCTGTTAAAGCCGGCTTTGATTGCATCGGCACAAGAATAATCAATAATAAACTCGCCGCACGGACCGACGGGAGAAGTCTGCTTCATTCCTCCGAATCTGGATCCGAGACCGGCAGCAAGTATCAGTAATGTCATGTTTCTTCCTTTCCGGTGTCTGAAATCTTATGAAATCAAAAATTCCTCATTGTATATATATTTTATTTATAATATTATATAACATTTTAAGTGAAAAGTCCAGTCTTTTTTTCGCTTTTTTTGTTTTATTAACAAATGTGTAATTTTAATTAAAAAAAGTTGACAGTGTAACGGAAAAGTGTTATAATAATTGACAAAATGAAGTAAAAGGAGAAATATGCCATGCAGTATATTCCGATCAGCGAAAGGCACATTCAGGCAGTTGCCTCATGCAAGCTTTTCAAAAATATTCCGTTCAATACCATAGGAGCTTTCGTTTACACCCACTGCGAAGTAATCCGGGTCGAAAAAGATGAATCTGTACCCCACTTTGATTCAAAAGACAACAGAACCGTCTGCATTCTTGCAACCGGCTCCGCCGTTGTTTTTTCAAAGAAGGACCATAATTTCATTTTAAGATACATTTCCGTCGGTGACGCAGTCGGAGTTGCCGCCGTCTTTGCCGACACTCCCTTCGAATCCGATGCCGTCTCTCCCCTTGAGGCGGTGGAATACGTTCTCCTCAGCAGACCCGCCATCGACAGTCTTTTCCACGGCGAATTCAGCAATATTGCCATCCCGAACTACATTCTCTATCTTGCAGACAGAATAGCTTTCCTAAACAGCCGTCTTAACGTCGAAGAGCTTAAGTACTGCGATAAAAAGGTAGCTTTCTATCTTAAGTGTCTGGCAAACGAAAGAACCGAGTTTGACCTTGAGATGACTATCTGCGATCTGTCCGTTCTTCTCGATCTCGGCAGAGCGTCTCTGTACCGCGGCCTCAACACTCTCGAGGAGCTCGGATTAATCGAGAGACACCGCAATAAAATCCATATTCTCGATGTCGAAGCGCTCAAAGCCTATCACTGAGCATTCCGCATAACCGACAGAGGCAAAAATGAAAAATCGTTTCTTTATGCGTCTTTCGGGTTTGGTATTTTCGCTGCTTCTTGTTGCCGCACTGACTCTTGTTTCATGCGGCCCCGATGCTCCCGACGTAAGCTCATCTTCTGACGGAACGTCTTCTTCCGATATTACGCTTTTACCTACACCCGCAGACAATTACAAGCCGCACATTGCGGTCCTGAACGGCACTACCGGCTTCGGAATCGCTCCGTTATACCAATCCTTTACAGAAGGAAAAGCCGACTATATCGATTCGATCGACTTTTACGCGGACCCGGCTCTGATTTCTCCGCAGTTCATTCAGGGCTCGATTGATATAGCCGCCGTTCCCACAAATCTCGCTTCCGTTCTTTTCAATAAAACGGGCGGCAATGTGAAAGTCATAGCCGTGAACACACTGGGGGTTCTCTATATTCTGGAGAACGGAAATACAGTTTCATCATTGTCTTCTCTTGAAGGCAAGACGGTCTGTGTTCCGGGCCAGGGCTCGAATCCCGAATATGTACTCAGGGCCATACTTAAGCTTTCCGGTCTTGAAGACAAGGTGACGATTGATTACACTTATACGAATCCCGACGAACTTACAACCGCCGTAGCTTCCGGCAAAGCCTCTATTGCGCTTCTACCGGAGCCTAAGGTGTCGGCTGCACTGTCAAAAAATGCCGGGCTCCGCGTTGCTCTCGATATCTCGGCAGAATGGAAAAACGTAACCGGAGCCGATCTTATCCAGGGCTGTCTTATTGCGGGAGAGAAATTCTGCGAGGAACATCCTTCGGTTCTCGGCAGATTTCTTACGGATTATTCTTCATCCGTAAATCTTCTGAATGCAGATCCTGCAAATGCTGCGGATATAATCGTAAATGTCGCAAAGCTTGCCCCATCGACTTCCCTTGTCGAAAGTGCACTGCCAAGATGCAATATCGTATGTCAGACCGGAGCCGAAATCGCCGCACCGCTGAACAATTACTGGAAAGCCCTGTTTGATATTATTCCCTCCTCGGTCGGAGGAGCTCTTCCCACAGACGGAATCTTTTTGAAATAATAAGTCCGATTCCATACAGAATTATCAGAATGAAAAACATGTCAGGAAAAACAAAGAAAGTATTGGTAACGGCTGCATCCGTAATATTCTGGATTCTTGTATGGCTGCTTGCATCTTTAGCTGCCGGAAACAGTCTTATTCTGCCGGGACCCGGAGAAACCGTGAAAAGGTTTATTGAGCTGGCAGGAAGCGTCCCCTTTTGGAAAACCGTAGGACTCAGTTGTCTCAGAATCACGGGAGGTCTGGCAGCCGGCTTCATTGTCGGTATGCCTCTTGCCATGCTGGCATACGCCTTTAAACCGGCTTCCTCGCTGATTACACCTCTGATAACCGTTATCAGAGCGGTTCCGGTTGCCTCTTTTATAATTCTTGCACTTTTGTGGGTAGGGATGGACCTTATTCCGTCGTTTATCTCATTCCTTATGGTATTCCCCATAGTTTTCACGTCAGTTCTTACAGGGCTACGCGAGATTCCCGATAAGCACCTGAAGCTGATTCCCCTGTTCGGACTCAGCCCCGGAAAAGCGTTGAGACTGATTTATTTTCCTTCCGTAAAGCCGTATTTTCTCTCCGCGCTCAGGACCTCCTTCGGCTTCTCATGGAAGGCCGGAATTGCGGCCGAGGTTCTCGCCTTCACTCCGAATTCCATAGGCCGACATCTTTCGGAATCCAGAAACTATCTTGAAACAACGGATCTTTTTGCCTGGACCTTCACTGTAATTATTATTTCTCTGCTGCTTGAATCACTGATTTCGCTTTCGTCACGCAAGAAATCGAAGCATGTCCGAAACAGTAATGATTCGGAAACAAGTGAGGAGGCATCCGCATGATATTTGCAAAGGATATCACAAAGACCTACGGAGACAGAATTATTTTCAGTTCTCTGTCATTTGAACTTGAGGACGGCTTGAGATATATTCTGCACGGTCCTTCAGGCTCCGGCAAAACAACTCTTCTCGGAATACTTGCGGGGACCGATAAATCGTACTCGGGAAGAATCGAATCCGATAAAAGCTCAGTGCACGGCTCAGCTCCTATTGCTTCACTGAGCTTTCAGGGAGGAAATCTCCTCCCTTGGCTCAGCGCTCTTGATAATGTGCTTTTGCTCGACAAGGCTCCCGAAAGCCGAAAGAAAGCCGAAGCAATTCTTGCAGGGCTCGGAATTCCGGATGTTTCAAAATATCCCGACGAGCTCTCTGGAGGAATGAAGAACCGCGTAGGCATCGCCAGATGCCTAATGAAGGACGCCGAGCTTTATCTGTTCGACGAGCCCTTCGCCGGTCTCGACGCCAAAAGCATTGAGCTCGTATCAGAATGTATTATCCGGTATACACAGGAAAAAACGGTATTGGCCGTCATTCACGACAGTGTTTCGTGTCCGCGCTTTGACGGAACCCGGATTGCCTTTTCCGGGTCTCCGATTTCGTCGCTCGAGTTTCAATAAAAAACATAAGCAGAGAGATGAACCGATGAGGTTCAGTCTCTCTGCTTATGTTTTTGATAGGATTCTTATTAAGTATCCCCTGCTTTACAAAAGCCGACGAAGGACCTGAAAATCAGATCTTTTCCTTGACCTTGGAAGCCTTTCCGACTCTTTCGCGGATGTAGTAAAGCTTTGAGCGTCTTACATCACCGGATCTGGTGATCTCAACCTTCACAACGTTGGGAGAATGTACGGGGAAGGTCTTCTCGACACCTACGCCGTAGGAAACGCGTCTTACGGTAAAGGTCTCGGAAATGCCGCCGTTACGCTTTGCGATAACGGTGCCCTCGAAGAGCTGAATTCTCTCTCTGGTGCCTTCTTTGATTCTGTTGTGAACACGAACGTTATCACCGACATTGATAGTGGGGATTTCGCTCTTAAGCTGCTCCTTGTTCATAGCTGCAATGTAATCCATTACTAGCCCCTCCTGTTTAAAAATAGGATAATAGAGACATTCTTACGTGAGCCCGCATTGGACTGTCTCTGTGCACAAAACACCCATATATTATATCACAAATTTCCCTAATGTCAAGAGTTATTTTATGATTTTGGGTTATTTTTGATTTAATTATTATAATATAACAGAAATAGTATTACTGCCGGCTCAGAATTCCGTTGAGGGATCTCTGAATTCGGCAACCCTTTTGTCGAATGCCTCTTTGGCGAGCTCGTAATGAGCCGGACTGCCGTTACCGCCGGCAATGTCTATCAGGTACTTGCAGAAATCGGGATTCAGGGGAAGAATCGGTCCCAGCAACTGAGTGGCAATAAAATTCTTTTTTCTCATTCCCTCGTACATATGTCCCGGCCTGAAGCCGAAGCCTCTTTCAACCTTCAGGAAACAAAACTCCGAATTATCGCCGGAATATTCCGCAAACTGTGATCTGAAGCCGGTTACCGTATTGCCGTCGGCATCGCCGATCACTTTGGAATTTACTCTTTTGAACCAATCGGTTTTTACGTCGATGTCAAATAATCCGACGGCATCGACGGTGATTTTTTCTGTGACGTAATCGATTTTCCTGCAGAAAACATCCGCGGCATTTCCGGTCATGAGAAAAACGACGCCGTCATCGATGAGGTCTTCTATTCTCTTTTTTAAAGGCAGAAGCTTCAGGATTACCTTTCGCTGAATACTTTCGCTCATTGAGCCCATGATCACCATATCGGGTCTTGACGATGCGAAGCAGGGTTCTTCATCGAGAGCAGTATAAACAAATGTGTCAGACGGGCACGATTGCTTCAGATATTCCGCATTCTGAGGATCTCCGAACTGATTGCATACTTCCGAAAACAGTATTTCAATCTTCATTTGCTTTTCCCCTTTCGATAAGATAATTTTTGATCATGCCGGTCTCTGAAAGAATGTAAGGATCATGCAGGACGTAAATATCGCTGTATTTATCCGTATCAATCATTTTGGCCCCCTCGAAAAGATCGTCATTGATCCTGATTTTCCGGGGATCAACTCCTGCGATTACGGCTCTGAGGCGCTGATCTCTGCACCTTTTTCCGGCAAAGATGATCTCGGATATCGAATCATCCCTGAGAGCCGAGAAATCAGTGTCGTAAATCCAGCATACGCTTTCGGAATTGTTTGTGTTGTCATGCTTGTCATCTGTCATCACAAGCACGCATTTGTTCTTTTTGGGAAGCGAAGCTATGTAGGAAAAGGCTCTCGCGCAGGCAACGGGATTCTGACCTTTTGCCAGCTGTGTTGTAATCGACAGTTTTCCGGCCTCGATGAAATCGTATCTGGATTTTACGATTTTCTGAGCATTAAAGGCCGCGCAGACCTTATCGGGATCAAAGCCGGCTTCCGTCAGGACCGCGACGGCGCCGCAGAAATTATAGAGATTTACGATATTGGAATTGACGAGCTTGTATTCTCTCTCTTCTCCGCCGTGACGGATTTTGAAGACGTCGCGAGAAGCATCGATTTCCGTAACGCAGTAATCGGGCTCGGGAGACTTTTTTAAACATCCGGGGCAATAAATCCTGCCGATATGGTCAAATCTTACGTATTCGGCATGAAGTCTTGTTCCGCAGTCGGGGCAGTATACGATATCGCGGGATGAAATCCTGTCGCTGTCCGGTCTGTCCGCCGAAATACCGAAATATGTTCTCGAGAGGCACTTCGGGAAAAGCGACGAACAGATGAAATCGTCTGCATTGAGTATTACGTGCGTCTTCTCCGACAAAGCGGAGCCGAGAATATATGCGATGAAATCCGTGTGGGCGTTTCTTTTAAGAGAGTCCCTCATGATGTTGTTGCAGACAAGAAAATCCGGAGTGATATATTTATAAACCAGAAGAGAGCTTCTTTCGTCCACCTCAAGAACCGCCACCTGTTTTTTCGGTTTTCCGGTAAGAGTGGAATCGGCAAGAAGCGCTGTTGCGACGCCGCCCTGAACGTTGGAGCCCAGGCTGTTGTTTGTCACGGTATATCCAAGGTCGCGAACAATCCCCGCAACCAGATTTGACGTTGTTGTTTTGCCGTTTGTTCCGGTGATGCAGATAACCTTATCCGGCATCTTCAGATGGCGGAGAAAATCGGGGCAGAGCCTGATGGCGATAATACCGGGCGTACAGCTGCCGTCCCGTCCGAAAAGGCGGATAACGGCTCTCGACAGCTTGGCGGCAGCCATCGCAAACAAAAATCTGAAAGACATGTATAATAATCCTTTCTTCAAAGGTTAGATATAAAATAAAGCTGATGCGAAACAGCTACACAAGCCCGGGATTTTACGGCTTTTGCTTTTTTTCGCTGATTTTAATGTAAATCAGACAGATGAGCAGACATACCGAGATTCCGGATATCACCCCGGCGGAATCGATGAGAACGTCTGAAAGCCTGGGGGCTCTTCCGTCGGAAAAGAACTGGTGGAATTCATCGGAAAAAGCATAACACACACCGGTAAGCAGCGAAATCATAAATCCCGCACCGGGCTTCGGAAAGCCGAAGCTCAAACGCAGGAGATCCGTAAAGTGCAGAAGAGAAAAGCCCAGCGCCGCAAATTCGGTAAAATGAGCGGCTTTTCTGACGAAAAAATTCATTCTGCTCATTATAGCCGCGGCATCCTCGGGACTCATGACCGAGATATCGGTTCCGATAAGCTTCAGAATAAAAGAAATGACTCTGCCGCTTTCTGCGTCTGACTCCGCGGCAGGCGCAGAGGAAAACATAAAAATCACAGCCATCAGGAGCAAGGTGATAATCAGCCATACAGCGGTCGAAACCTTCAGAAAAACACGTCGTTTTTCAGATAAAATCATAATTACGGTTCCTCCCTCACGCAGCCGGTTATTCCGGAAGCCAATATGCTCCGACTATATAATTTTATCACTAAATCGGTTTTCCGTCAATAAAAAATAGCGTATTTCGGTTAGTTCCTCCGAGTAATTGCGAAAAAAGAGAAAACTTCCCTTCTTTTTAACACTGCGACCTTTATTTGTTCATATCTGGTTTATAATTTTGAGATATACTATATAATTAATATATATTTCGGATTTTTTCCGAAGAAAGGCTATATTATGAAACAC
>JAKSPQ010000054.1 GCA_024404665.1 Clostridia bacterium | reverse complement strand
GTGGTTTTCTATTTGAAATTACGCTTGTTTTTTACGACGTCTAAGGGCTTGAAATACTGATACAGAGTGCAGGGAATCGTTCCGTTGTAAAGCTTTCGCGCCTTATCCGATTTCCTTCCGAACAGTCTGTCAAAATATTCGCAGGACGTAAGAACGTAAATCTGCCATCTTTCGAACTGTCTGAAATTCTTTCCGATATCGCGGTACAGATTTTCGGCGTCGCGCAGGCTCATCATCCGTTCGCCGTAGGGCGGATTGCAGATAAGCGTGCCCTTGATTCTTTCTTCGCCGGTGCTTACGGGAGGAGTGATTTTTCTTGCGTCGGCGACTTCGAAATCAATAAAATCCGCAACGCCTGCTCTCTTTGCATTTTCTTTTGCCGTCTTTATACAGGAGGGATCGATATCCGTCCCCTTCGCCCTGAAGCCGCAGTCGCGACTGATTTTGGATTTTGCTTCGTTTCTTGCGTTAATCCAGGCGGACGCGGGGATAAACCGGAAATCCTCCGAGCAGAATGTTCTGTTAAGCCCGGGAGCGATGCCGGCAGCCAGCATTGCGCCCTCGATGACTATGGTTCCCGAGCCGCAGAAGGGATCCCAAAGAAAGATGTCCTCTTTGATTCTTGCTCCCATAACCATTGCAGCGGCAAGCGTTTCTCTCAGGGGCGCCTGATTTGCCACGGGTCTGTAGCCTCTTTTATGAAGGGCGGTTCCCGACGTATCTATCATCAGCCAGGCTTCGTCCTTAAGAATCAGAAATTCGATGGGATACTTTTCTCCGGTTTCGGGAAGAATATCAAGTCCGAATTTCTCTCCGAGTCTTACGCAAATGGCTTTTTTGAGAATTTTCTGACAGTCGGGAATTGATGTCAGCGCGCTCTTTACAGAATGTCCGGAAACCGGGAAACAGCCGTTCCTTGTAATAAACCTTTCCCAGGGAAGTGCTCGGCAGCCCTCGAACAGCTCGTCAAAGGTCCCCGCAGCGTAAGGCTCTCCGAGAAGAAGGCATACTCTTTCCGCGGTTCTGAGTCCTATGTTTGCTCTGCAGATGTCTTCCGCTGTTCCTCTGAACCTCACTCTTCCGTCTATGGTGTCGACCCTCTCAAGTCCCAGCGAGTCAATCTCAGAGCCCAGCGTTTTTTCAAGTCCGAACATACAGGTTGCGACAAGCTCATATTTTTCAGTTGTGTTTTCATTTTCCATTGATTCTCCGAATAAAAACGGCTTCCGCCCGCAGCGAAGGCCGAACAGTATTTTCTAATGAATAATTATACTATAAAATGCGGAATATATCAACGAAATTTTTTTAAAACTCTTTAAAAATATGCTGTGGTTTCTTTATGATTTGAAAAATAAATTCAATATTTCAATTTTTCTTGAAATTTTTTTTGATTTTTGGTATAATATTAAGTATATCTATAATTTTGGAGAAAATTATGACTGAAAATATCAAAAAGAGAATTATTTCGGTTTTTTCGGCAGCTTCACTGCTGATAGGCTCTTTAGGTTTATTTGCATGCACGGGGGTATCCGACGTCGTAACCGAGCCTGAGACCACCGTTGAAACCGTCGAAACATATGTTTTGGACATCGCGGATGCATCGACTCCTTTTTCGGTGATAAGACCCGACAACTGTTCCTCCGAGATTACCGAGCTGTTTACGGAGCTGAACAGAACTCTCAGAGATTTCGTCGGAAATACGTTGACTGTGGCAACCGACTGGCTGCAGCCGGGAAAGGAACCGGCAGAATACGAAATTCTGGTCGGCAGAACGAACAGGCCCGAAACGGAAGAGGCGCTTCATGCCATCAGAAACACTGAGTGGACCTGCCGCGTCGTAGGCAGGAAAATAGTTCTTGCCGGTGCGACCGATGCCGGCACTGCCGAGGCTGTAAAGTACTTCACGGAAGTTCTGCTTCCTTCAGGCACGGCGTTCACTTCGCTTATGTCGCATACGGGAAAGCTCGATTACCCCATATCATCCGTATCCGTCAACGGAAAGAACATTTCCGATTACACCCTTTGCAGCGAATCCGGAACCGCTTTTTCTTCATCGGCCGAATTCCTTAAGAATTTTCTCGAGACCGAGGCAGCATCCGTTCTTGGGAAGGGAAGCATAAAAGACGAAATTCCCGGACGTATTATTGTTTCGTCGACCGGCGCCGACGGTAAAAAGCTCGGTTACGATGATACTCAGATTTTCTTTAAGAACGGCTGTCTGTATATTTCCGGCGGAAGCAAGTGGTCTGTCGATGCAGCAGTGAACGTCTTTATCTCGGATTGCCTGTCGTCATCAGGTGACATATCCCTGGAATTTACGGAGGGGCAGATATTCCGCTCCTTGCTTATGCCTGAACGCGACGCCTATATAAAGGATCCGTCTCTTATGCCCGTTCACTGGGCGGGACTCTGGGCCCCTTCCGACGAGCTCATCGATTACGGAGCGAAAATCGACTGCCTGATGGCCGTAAACAAGGACCACATCTTCACAGTATCGCACAGAGCTGATTATCTTTACTACCCCGAGAACTCCATCGAGGCCATGATAAGCGTATGGGCGATGGGCGGCGACTGTGTTGAAATCGATATTCACTATACCCGCGACGGCGTACCGGTAGTTATGCACGACGCGACTCTTACGAGAACAACCGACTTTGCGGCGAAGGCGGGAAAAAACGGTCTTCCTCTTTCAAATAAGATTTCCGACTGGACCCTCGCTCAGCTGAGGGAGCTCCGTCTTCTTGAGGGTGCCGGCGGAACATCCGCTGCAGTTACTCCTTATCTCATTCCTACGCTCGAGGAATCTCTCATTGCCGCCAAGGGACGCTTCTTTATAATTCTCGATAAGGCCAATGAATGGAGATATGTTGATTATGAAGGCCTCCAGCCGAATTCCGCTCCGAATTATATTTTCCCGTATATGCAGTCCACAGGTAATTTCGAGTCGGTTCTTATTTCGTACGGAACCCTCGATACAACTCCCGCAGGTACGCTTGACGCTTCCGAGGCTCTTAAAATCCAGAAGTACGTCTACGACAAGACCGGCGAAAAAATGTATTTCTACCTCAGAGGCTGGACCACGAGATCGACTGCCGATCCATATGCCAAGACACTGAAAAAGAGCTCACTGACAAACTCGGCGATTCTTGTTAACGGAGCATTCGATCCGACGAATTCCAGTGTGCTTACACAGATTAAATCTCTCGTAAAGAACAATCCCGACTGCATGTTCGGCGGCTGGACGATTGATACGAACGGATATGACTGCGAGAAATACTGGGATGTCATGTACGGTGCAGGTCTCCGTTCGATAATGACTAACCGCATGTTTTACCTTGTTCAGTATGCCGGCGGAGTGCTTGCGGGCTGACCTGCATTAAAATTTCAACGAAAAAGGAGAACCACAATGATCCCGGATTTGTTTCTGACTTATCCCTCGGTTTATGCCGTCGGAGAAAGATATATAATCATGGTTCCCGTAAAAGCTCATTGCGTTATGTGGGTTAAGGTCGGCGGCGAATGCTATTATGACCATTCAAACGGAATTTTAAGGTCCGCAAGACTCACTCACAAATGCGAGCTTCCCATGTCGGTGCTTGACGCTGCGCATTCATATACCGTATGCTACAGGCTTATCAACGAGCGCAAGCCCTATTTTTCCGATCTCAGCGATGTATATGAGGCTTCCTTTGACTTCAGGCCGTGTACAGGTGACAGGATAAACATATATCACATTGCCGATGCTCACAACAGGGTTGACGGTCCCATCGCTGCAGGCAGCTATTTCGGCGATGCGCTTGATCTCCTTATCCTCAACGGAGACATTCCGAACCACAGCGGCGAAATCGAATACTTCGATGCGATTCATAAGATTGCGGGAGGAATAACGCACGGTGAAGTCCCCGTAATTTTCTCACGCGGCAATCATGATACGAGAGGTATTTACGCCGAAAACATAGAGGATTACACACCGACTGATAACGGAAAATCCTATTTTACCGTAAGGCTCGGAAGCATATGGGCCATAGTACTCGACTGCGCTGAGGATAAGCCGGACACAAACGAGGAATACGGTCATACGATCTGCTGTCATAAGTTCAGACTCGAGGAAACCGCGTTTCTTGAGAAGGTGGCCGATGATCCGGAAGGCGAGTATGCAGCTCCCGGAGTTGAGCACAGACTGGTTATAGTTCACAATCCTTTCTGTGAGCCGCGAAAGGCTCCTTTTGATATCGAACGCGACACTTTTGCGTACTGGGCGGAGATACTGAAGGAAAAAATAAAACCCGAGCTTATGATTTCCGGTCATACGCACAGATGCTATGTCACAATGCCCGGAGATCCGCTTGACGAACTTAAGCAGCCGTGCCCGCAGATCGTGGCATCTTCGCACAAAAAAGAGGACAAGAGCTATATAAGGGGCGGAGCAATAACGCTTGAAGCCAATGCCGCCACTGTACGTTTTACCGGAAGCGACGGCGACGCTTCGGAGCCGATTGTAATAAATCTTAAACCTTAATCCAATCAGCCAATATTTCAGGGAATGGCCCTCGCTGCTATTCCCGTGAAAGGATAAATTAAATGGAAAAACCGAAAAACACAAACGAATCCTTGGAAATCATCGTCAGGGCAGAGGAGCATGCCGAGCAGATCAGAAAGGCCGCCATCGATGCCGCAAGGCAGATGGTTGCCGAGGCCGAGATGAAAAATGCTGCCCGGATTCAGGAAGAAACCGATGCCGCCATGGATGAAAAGCGCAGAACTCTTGAGGAAATAACACTCAAGGCCGATGGCATCATCCAGTCCGAGCTGAAGGATGCGCGAAAGGATGCCGACAGGATAAGCACAAGATCCTCAAAGCATATGGCCGATGCCGTCCGTGCCATCTGCTGGGAAATGTGCGGTCAGTAATCCGTATTTCAGAGGTAACTTATGTCAATTGCAAAAATGAAGAAGCTTGAGGTATGGACCCTCGAGCAGTATTCCGCAGGGCTTACGTCGGAGCTCATAAAGCTCAGATGCGTCGCGGTCGACACTGTCCTCCTTACCGAAGGTAAGACGTACAGATACGACGTATCGGCCGAGAAGAGAAGATTCGAGAAGGAAAGAGACGAGGTCGCGCAGGCCATTGAGGCCGTGAAGCCTTTCTTTACCGGTAAATCTCCTCTTATCAAAAAGAAGCAGCACGCGGATATCACACTGTATGACGGCTCTAACGAGGCAGCTCTTGCGCCATCCGGCGGCGGCGCGGGAGACACCGCCGGGGAACGCGGGGAAGAGCTTGGACGCGAGCTGGCGTCACTTAGGGCAGAACTTTCCTCGGTTTCCGCCTGGCGCGAGCTTTCCGTCCCTCTCGGAGGGGTTAAAACAAGCAAAACCGTCTCGGTTATAGGTACCGTTCCTTCTTCCGTCAGCGATAAGCTAATTGAAGAAAAGATTGCGGGACTTCCCATTGCCTTCAGTCAGGTATCGTCTTCAAGCAGCGCGAGATTTATGCTGTTTATGGTTTACGGCGACGCTCCGGATACCGTTGTAAGACGTCTCTCGCCTTCAGGCTTTGTCAAAGCCGAGTTCCCGGGCGTTGAAGAAACCGCGGCGGAATACCGTAAAAAGCTGTCCGCAAAAATATCGGAAACCGAAAGCGAGCTTAAATCCGTCACTGACGTGCTTAAAGACAACGCCGTACTCATTTCGGATTTTGAAATGCTCTGGGATCTGCGCGAGACCTATGTCGCCGAGGCCGAGGTTAGAGAAAAGCTTGCCTGCACCTCGGAATGCGTTCTCCTCAAAGGCTGGATTCCCGAAAAAAAGGCTGCCGATGCAGAAAAAATCCTCAGCTCCAAAAAGTGCGCATTCGAGTTTTCCGATCCCTCGGAGGACGACGATGTTCCCGTCCTTCTCGAAAACAACCGCTTTGCCAGGAACTTCGAGTGGGTTATCGGAATGTATTCGCTGCCGAAGTACGGCAGCTTTGACCCCACCTTCATTATGTCGGTCTGCTATTCGATACTGTTCTCGATGATGTTTTCCGATGTAGGCTACGGACTTCTGATGGTACTCGGAGGCTTCCTCCTTCCGAAGGTCCTGGGGCTTGAGGAAAAGACGGCAAGAGCATTCAGAATGTTCGGCTTCTGCGGAATATTCTGCATGGTTTCGGGCGTTCTTTTCGGAGGATACTTCGGAGATCTGCCCCTTGCCATAATCAGGTTTGCCAATCCCGGAGCAGAGCTTCCGGCCACTCTCGCGCTTCTTGTTGACCCCGTCATAGATCCCATGACCTTCATGATAGTCGGCCTCGCCGTCGGCTTCTGTCACCTTATTGCGGGACAGGTCATAAAGTTCATCCTGGTCCTCAAAACCTCCGTTTTTGACGCGATTTGCGACTATGCGTTTTACTGGATTATCTATGCCGGCATAATCATGCTCATCCTTGTTCCCGGAAACGCCGGTCTCTATACCGCAGGCGCAGGCGCCTTCCTTGTGATTCTTACCGCCGGACGTAAGGAAAAGAACATTCTCATGAAGCCTGTAAAGGGCCTTCTGGGACTTTACGGACTTGTGAATTTCGGCTCCGATGTCATATCCTACGCAAGAATTCTGGCGCTCGCCCTGTCGGGAACCGTTCTTGCTCAGGTTTTCAATATTCTCGCAACCTTCAGCAACGCTCCCGCATTCGTATGCATCGGAACCCCGATAATACTCATTGTCGGCCACATTCTGAACCTTGCGCTGTCGGCGCTGTCCGCCTTTGTTCATACGAGCCGTCTCCAGTACGTGGAATTCTTCGGTAAATTCTACGAGGACGGAGGACGTCCGTATATTCCCGCAATTCCGTCAGGAAAGTACACCACCATCGAAAAGTAAAATATATATAAGTATAAGGAGTTCAAAATGGAACCTACCACCGCTATGACTTTTGCAGAAGTCTTCAACAACATTTTCCTTGACGGCAAGGTGCTTGCCGTTCTCGCTGCCGCCATCGCAGCCATTCTTCCCGGCATGGGATCCGCCAAGGCCGTCGGATCCGTCGGCGAAGCCCTCGACGGACTTATGTCCGAGGATCCCGACAAGTTCGGTAAGGGCTTCCTGCTTCAGGCGCTTCCCGCAACCCAGGGTATTTACGGACTTATCGTAGCCTTCATGGTATTCGGCCAGATTTCCGCCGTTTCCTCCGGTATCGAGGGTCTCTACCTCTTCGGAGCCTGCCTCCCCATCGCTTTCTGCGGCTACTATTCCGCCATCAGACAGGGCAGAGTCGCTGCTGCCGGTATCGCTACCATCGCAAAGCAGCCTTCCGCCTCCGGTAAAACTGTAATTACCGCTGCCATGGTCGAGCTTTACGCCCTTCTGTCTCTTCTTATTTCCTTCCTTCTCGTCAACCAGAATCCCTTTGTTCACTGATTAGCGCTATGATCGGACTTGAAAAGGTAACAGGAAAAATTACCGCCGAGGCCGAGGAGGATTCGGCGCAGCTTCTTGCCGCCGCCGGTGAAAAGTGCAGTCAGATAGAAAAAGCTGCCGACGAAAAAATTGCCGGTGTCAAAGATAGCATTAACTCGGAGCTTGTAACCGAGTGCGAAAACATAATTACGAGAGCCAAATCGACAGCCGCAATGCAGAAGAGAAACATAATCCTCTCTGCAAAGGGCAAGGCGCTTGAGAATGCCTTTGCGAACGCGGAGCATGAGCTTATAAATCTGCCGAAGGAAAAATACATTTCATTTCTTATGAAATATATATCCGCCGCGGTTGATTTTACCCCCGATGCGTCCGTTTGTACCGTTAGTATGAATAAGAAGGACACCGATGAAATCGGATCCGAGCTTATCGGACTTCTGTCCTGTGCTTATCCTGCGGTTTCGTTTTCCCTCTCCGACAAAATCGCCCCCATTTCCGGAGGCGCGATGCTGGATTTCGGCGAAACCGACGTTAACTGCTCGGTGTCTGCCCTCATCGCCCAGAACAGAGCGGCGATGGAAGCCAAGGTCTGCGCGATCCTCTTTGAGGATGCATTAAGCTAACAAAAGATGCGTAAATATTCAGAATCCGATTATTATTATTCCGCCGCAAGAATTGCCGCAAAATCGGCAAAGCTTCTGGGATATAAGGAAATGTCGGAGCTTTGCGACTCCAAGGATCTTTCGTCCGCGCTTGACCGGATAAGGGAAGCCGGTATATCCGTAGTAAGCGAAGGTGACCGTCCCGATATCGATCTCACGCTTACCGCATTTGCCGCAGAATCCTACGCTGAGCTTTCATCCTTTCTTCCGGATCCGGAAGCCGTTAAAATCTTTACGGCGAGATACGACTGTCATAACCTGAAAACGGCTGTTAAGTGCCGTTATATGGGAATTGATCCGTCGCCCTATTATATCGAATGCGGCTCGGTAGCCGTATCCGAATTATCGGCCGCAGCAGAAAGCCACTGCTACGACGTCTTTCCCGACACCCTTAAAAAGGCCGCTGAGAACGCAGACAAAGCTCTGTATGAAAACGGAAGCATCCGTGCTCTCGAGGCGTCCCTTGACGCCGCATGCTTTGAATATATGTCTTATGTATGCGAGGGTCTCAAATACAGGAAGGTAAAAGCTCTGCTCGGGCTTAAAGTTGACCTTACGAATATTTTGACGGCCTACAGACTCAGGGCTCTGAAAAACAGCGATACCGCAAAGGCCCTGCTTTCGGAAAACCTTCTTTCGGGAGGAACTGTGCCTCTTGCCTGCTTTTCATGCGACGGACTTCCCTCGGTCGATACTCAGAAGGTTTCGGAGTATCTGCCAGTCGGCGCCATGAAGCGAATAGAGGATTCCGCAAAGGACGGTCCAGGCCATCTCTCCGTTGTCTGCGACAGAGTATTCATCGATGAAGTGAAGAATGTCTGCGGTATGGAGCAGCTCGGAATTCTTCCCGTGGCACGTTATATAATCTCACTTGAATATGAGATTAAAAACCTCAGAATAGTACTGTCCGGAATCAGCGCCGGAACATCTCCCGAAAAAATACGCGAGGAGTTGAGATACTGATGTACAATATAGCTGTTATCGGCAAGCACAGCGAAGTTCTCGGCTTTATGGCCCTCGGCTTTGACGTATTTCCCGCGTCCGATCCCGCAGAGGCCTCCTCCGAGTTTAAAAGGCTTGCCAAATCAAAAAAATATGCCGTAATCTTCCTGACTGAGAATTATTGCGAGCCGCTTGCGGCTGACATCGCAAAGTACAAGGACGATGTAATACCGGCAATTCTTCCGATTCCTACGCCTTCAGGCGACAACGGCTTCGGAATGAATGCGATATCCGACTCGGTAATACGTGCCGTAGGCTCGGATATACTGTAAATCCGTAAAGCAGCGGTGACTGCTTTATCCGAACCACATTTTATTGAGAAAGGTACTTAAACGATATGAGTACTAAAGGCTTGGTTTATAAGGTTTCGGGTCCTCTTGTAATTGCCGAACAGATGCGCACCGCGAATATGTTCGACGTTGTAAAGGTCGGTCCCAAGGGACTCATCGGTGAAATAATCGAGATGCACGGCGACAGAGCATCGGTTCAGGTCTATGAAGAGACCGCCGGTATCGGCCGCGGCGACGAAGTCGTTTCAACCGGAGCGCCCCTTTCGGTCGAGCTTGGCCCCGGACTTGTAAAAAATATTTATGACGGCATCCAGCGTCCTCTCGAAAATCTTCGTGCCATTGCCGGCTCGAATCTCACGAGAGGTATATGGGTCGATGCCCTTGACAGACAGAAGGTCTGGCACTTTACGGCAACCGTTTCCGCCGGAACCGATGTATGTCCCGGAGATATTATCGGAACCGTTCAGGAGACCGATGTCATCCTTCACAAGGTCATGGTTCCTCCCGCATTCAAAAAGGGAAAAATCACAAAAATCTCATCCGGCGATTATACAGTTGAACAGACGGTAGGCATTCTCACCGCCGATGACGGAGCAGAGCAGGAGCTGAAGCTCATGCAGAAGTGGCCCGTCAGAGTTGCGAGACCCTACAGGGAAAAGCTTCCTCCCGCAGAACCCATGATAACCGGTCAGAGAAACATTGACTCTCTGTTCCCGATATCCCGCGGCGGAACGGCCTGCGTTCCCGGTCCCTTCGGTGCCGGAAAGACCGTTGTTCAGCATCAGCTGGCAAAGTGGTCTGACGTTGACCTCGTAGTATATATCGGCTGCGGAGAACGCGGCAACGAAATGACCGACGTTCTGAGAGAATTCCCCGAAATCAAAGACCCTAAGACCGGCAAAAACCTGATGGAAAGAACCGTTCTTATCGCCAACACCTCCGACATGCCCGTTGCGGCCCGCGAAGCCTCCATATATACCGGTATCACTATAGCAGAGTATTACCGCGATATGGGCTATGCCGTAGCGGTAATCGCCGATTCCACCTCGCGTTGGGCAGAGGCTCTCCGTGAGATGTCCGGAAGACTTGAGGAGATGCCCGGCGAAGAGGGCTATCCCGCATACCTTACTTCGAGACTTGCTCAGTTCTATGAGCGCGCCGGAAAAGTAATATGCATAGGCTCCGACAACCGCGAGGGCGCGCTTTCCGCCATCGGAGCCGTATCGCCTCCCGGCGGTGATATTTCAGAGCCCGTATCCCAGGCTACTCTGAGAATAGTCAAGGTATTCTGGGGACTGGATTCGGCTCTGGCTTACAGAAGACATTTCCCGGCCATTAACTGGCTGAACTCTTATTCGCTTTACCGCGACAGACTTGCCCACTGGTTCTCCGAGAATGTTGCAAGAGACTGGATGGATCAGACTCAGCGCTGCCTGAAAACTCTTCAGCAGGAGGCGGAGCTTAACGAGATCGTTCAGCTTGTCGGTATGGATGCACTTTCTCAGTCCGACAGAATGACTCTCGAAATATCCCGTTCTCTCAGAGAGGACTTCCTGCAGCAGGACGCTCTCGGAGACAACGACAGCTACACCCCTCTCGATAAGCAGCATGCTCTTCTCAGACTGATTTTCTCGTTTGAGGACAAGGGCAGGGAAGCTATAGCCAAGGGCGCGGATATAGACGCTATTTCGGAACTCCCCGTCAGAGAAGCCATAGGACGCGCTAAGGCTGTGCCCTATGACGTCTACAGGGAGGAATACGCCAAAATATCCGATGAGCTTGATCGCGAGCTTGAAGCCATAATTCCCGGAAAGGCTTAAAAAAGTGACAAAATGATAAGAGAATACAAAACAATTGAAGAAGTCGCGGGTCCTCTTATGCTTGTTAAGAGGGTTGAAGGCGTTAAATACGACGAACTCGGCGAGATTGTAATGCCCGACGGATCCGTACGCCGCTGCAGAGTTCTTGAGGTAAACGGAAACGATGTTCTTGTTCAGCTTTTCGAATCCTCCGCAGGAATAAACCTGTCCGAATCAAAGGTCAGATTTACAGGGCACGGCGTTGAGCTTGCCGTAAGCCCCGATATGCTCGGAAGAGTTTTGAGCGGAATGGGCAGCGTCATCGACGGAGGTGCCAGAATCATTCCCGAGAAGACCATGGATATCAACGGTACGCCCATAAATCCCGCAGCCAGATACTATCCCTCCGAATTCATTCAGACCGGCGTATCGACCATCGACGGCTTAAATACGCTTGTCAGAGGTCAGAAGCTCCCCATTTTCTCGGGCTCAGGACTTCCTCACGCCAATCTTGCAGCACAGATTGCAAGACAGGCCAAGGTTCTCGGCTCCGATTCAAATTTCGCGGTTGTATTTGCCGCCGTCGGAATCACGTTTGAAGAGGCTGACTTCTTTATCAACGACTTTAAGAAAACCGGGGCAATAGGAAGAACGGTCCTGTTCATCAACCTTGCGTCCGACCCCGCCATCGAAAGAATCACTACCCCCAGAATGGCACTTACTGCAGCCGAATACCTTGCATTCGATCTCGGTATGCACGTTCTTGTTATCATCACCGATATCACGAACTACGCCGAGGCTCTCCGTGAGGTTTCCGCCGCAAGACGTGAGGTTCCCGGCAGACGCGGATACCCCGGTTACATGTATACGGACGTTGCATCTCTCTATGAGCGAGCAGGACGTAAAATGGGCTCCGACGGCTCCATCACCATGATTCCGATCCTTTCTATGCCGGAGGATGATAAGACTCATCCTATCCCAGACCTTACAGGATATATCACCGAGGGACAGATTATCCTTTCAAGAGAAATGTACAGAAAGGGATATATGCCTCCCGTCGACGTTCTTCCTTCGCTTTCTCGACTCAAGGACAAGGGAATCGGCGTGGGTAAAACGCGCGAGGATCACTCGGGTGTTATGAACCAGCTCTTCTCAAGCTATGCCAGAGGCAAGGAGGCAAAAGAGCTTATGGTTGTTCTCGGCGAATCGGCTCTCACTCCCATCGAAAGACTTTATGCAAAGTTTGCCGATGCATTCGAGGCCGAATATATAAACCAGGGCTTCTATGAAAACAGAACAATTGAACAGACTCTCGATCTCGGCTGGAAGCTATTGTCAATTCTCCCGAGAAGCGAAATGAAGCGAATAAAGCCTCAGTTCGTCGAGAAATACTGGCCCGGTGAACGCTGATGCCCGCACAGAATGTTAACCCTACAAGAATGGAGCTCAAGAAGCTCAAAAAGCGCTATGCAACATCCAGAAGAGGTCACAAGCTTCTGAAGGATAAGCGCGATGAGCTTATGAAGCAGTTCCTCACGATTGTCAGGGAAAATAAGAAAATGCGTGCGTCCGTCGAGGAGAGGCTCAGAAACTACTACAAGTCGTTCGCTTCGGCCGGCGCGTCCGGAAACCCGAAGATAACCGCCGAAGCGCTCTTAGCCCCCTCAGGCCGCGCTGCGGTTGACGTAGACCTGTCAAGCATGATGAGCGTTACCGTTCCGACCTTCAGAGGCGAGGGAATCGAGGTCGGTATCAATTACGGACTCGCTTTTACTCCTCCGGGCCTCGACACGGCCCTTGAGGAGCTTGCCAAGCTCTCCGGAGATATGGTAAAGCTTGCAGAGCTTGAAAAGACCGCGCAGCTCCTGGCTGCCGAAATCGAGCGTACAAGACGCCGTGTAAATGCTCTTGAGTATATTTTGATGCCGGGATACCTCGCTCAGATCAAGAGAATTTCCATGAAGCTCGATGAAGACGAACGCGGTAATACCGCCCGTCTTATGAAGGTTAAGGAAATGATGGTCGAGGGTCAGAGAAAAGAGCACAGGGAAGACATGTTCGGCCCCGAGTATGACTGAAAGTCTCTTACGAATGACTTTGCAAAATCGACTGCCGAATAAAAACGTCTTTGCATAATCTCCGGAAATTCCCGTTTGCATATTATGTAACTGAATTAAGAGAAGACCGAGAGAAATCCGGCGTTCAAAACAGTTTTGGTAACAGAACTTAAAGCAGACATTAAAAATAGATCACGTGCCCTAAGGCGCCCCCGCGTTAAAGCAGGCAGCCCCACCGGGGGCTGCTACTTAAGATAAAACGGCATAACCGAGAAATCGTTTATGCCGTTTTCTCTGGATTCTTTTTCCTGAAAGGAGCCCCTGCCCCCTTTGCGGCTGCCTTCACATCCGTAAAAGCCGCCTTCTCCGAACTCGGGGAACTTAATCACTCTAATATTTTATTTTTTTTAATTTCTACTTGAAAAAACCAAATGATTATGATATAATATAATCAGTCGGTTAACCCATGTTAACTAAGATCAAAGCGGTCCGCAAAACGGATTTTTTATTTGCCAAAGTTGTTAGCGTCAGCTAACTTATGTGGAGATAATGAACAAATGATTATGAAAGCCTATACTTTTAACCAATCGGTTGCCCGCGGTTAACCAACGCCTTTGCCGCCGGAAACCGTGTATTCGATGTTCTTGAGAAGAAACCGGTTGCGGAGGAGGTCATAAACGCATAGAACAAGGCCGTTATTCTCAAGTCATTGCGGGACTATCGTGCAGACAAGACGATTCTGCTTGTCAGCCATCGGCGTTCTACCATGTGCATAGCCGACAAGGTCATATCCG
>JAKSPQ010000053.1 GCA_024404665.1 Clostridia bacterium | reverse complement strand
TCAGCCCGTTTCGAATCAATACTTTTAATATCGGCTGTCGTAAGCGCTCCCGTGATATCCATGACTCTGTAGTATTTGCTGCTCCACGGAGTCTCTGAGGACACAGCCGAGGAATCCGTCGCCATGGCGGTAAAGGGCAGCAGGCTGCAGATAAGAACGATACATATTAACGCAACAGCTATTTTCTTTTTCACAGCCTCAACCTCCCAGGAAATATCTTATGATGAAAAATGCCAGCACACCCAAAGCTACCGGGACAAAGCGTTTCAGGAAAAACATGAACTTCAAAAGCGAGTTTTTCGGAAGCTCCCCTACGATCTTGCCGGTCTGTCCGTTCAAAGCAAACCTGTAATCCTTGTTAAGATATTTTATATTAAACAAATAAACCGGGAGCAGATAATAATCTGCGGTGAGCTCGGTTTCAAATGATCCGCCGTGACGTTTGGCTGACTCATAGTTTCCTGCCTCGCCGGCAAGCATTGCATTGGCGGTATTCTCTATTCTTTCCCTCGCTCTTGCCTCTATGTCCTCCGAGGTATCGTCAAAGCGATCTGCTGAAAAGCCTGCCAGATATGCGGGATCGAATGGCTTAAGCTCCCTCATATCGAACGGCTCGAGAGAATCCATAAGGTCATCGGGAATTCTTTTGCTTGCGTCCACGGGAACTCCGTTGAAGGCTGCGTCGACGGCGGAGGTTATTTCGTAATAATCCGTGTTGTAGACGACATAATCGCCGACGTAGCTTTTGGTTTTGTACGCGGTAACAAAGCTGGCTTCCCCCTTTACGGTCCCGGAAAACAGCCAGAAAGGAACATATACTCCGGTGACGCCGCACATCGACGAATCCGAGAAAAAGCTTTTTGGCAATAGCTTCTTGTCAGCGTAGAATTCCTTCAGTCGTTCTCCGAGTGTCTCGGGACCGAATTTGAACGGAATGATTCCGTTGGGCCTGAGGCTACCGCTGACCTTATCACTGAGAACGATATTGTTCCTGCAATAAGGACATGACAGACTGATTTGCTCCGGAGGAGCAATCAGTTCGGCACCGCAGCTTTTGCATATGTAAATCGGCAATCTTTCTGCATCGGGCTGCTCATACCCACGCCTGAATTCTTCAAAGCTGAAGCTTTCAAGCAGCGGCTCGGTTTCAACCATACCGATATCAAACGGGGACGACGAATCGCAGTAATCGCAGATCAACAGCTGTCGTTCCGGGTCAAAATGAGTGGTTGCACCGCATTGCGGACATTTGTGTTCCAAAACAGAGCTCATGGCGGAAAATCAACTTTCTTCAGTAATTTTGGTTTCGGGCAGTACCACATGTGCACTGAATATAAGATATGCTGATTAATATTTATATTATTATAACATAAGCTTCATGCTTTTGCAACCCGATTTAAAGAAAGGGTGAAAAAATGAGTAAAAAATGCATTTCTGCCCCACAGGAATCACGTGTAATTCCTGTGGGGCAGAGCCATGATTCAGTGTTTTAGGCCCCTATACAAAGGGATAGTATAGCGGTCGGGGTGATGTGTGTCAAGGCTTTTCGGGAACTATCAGACCGTAGTTTCCGTCAGCCCGTTTATAAATGACCTCAGTGGTTCCTCCTGCATCTATATTGCTGAAAACATAGAAAGAGTGCCCGAGAAGGTTCATCTGGAGAACCGCTTCTTCCGCCGACATAGGCTTCATGGGAAAGACCTTAACACGAATAATCTCCCCCTCGCCGACGGTATCTTCTTCAGCGGAACCGTTGAATTCGGGGATCTCCCTGAGCCTTTTTTCAAGCCTCGTTTTGTTCTTCCGGATCTGGCGCTCAATTGCATCCATAGCCCTGTCAAGCGCGATCTGGAATGTGTCCGCCTTCTCTTCGGCGCGGAAAATGGTTCCGGAGCTTACGATGGTGAGCTCAAGGTATTCGCTTCCGTGTTTGCGGGAGAGAACGATGTTGCTCTTGGCATCATCACGAAAGAACTTGTCGAATTTCGACAGCTTTTTTTCAAAAAGAAGCTTCAGATCGTCCGTGAGCTGCATCTGTCTGCCGGTAATTGAAAGTTTCATGTTAATACCACCTTTTCTGTGTATTTTGGGAGCATATTCATTATACCACAAATTGAATATTTTTTCAAGTGAATTTTCGGTGTATTTTGTGATTTATATCAAATCGGCTGTTGATTTACAAACATTGAACCTATGAAGGCTTCACACCTGCCGCCGACTGTTTCAAACGGTTTTTCTGTTGATACATTATTTAAAATATCCATAAAAAAAACATGAAAAGCTTGACTCTTCATGTATTAGATGATATAATTGGACCGAACACCCGAAAAACGAAGGGAGAAAAACATGAAAGCCGAAAGCTGCACCGTTAATTCCGGAAGGAGCTGCATAAGCCTTACGGAAAAATACCCGCCTGTCAATAACATTCTGATGGCAACTGATGCCTATTCTCCGGAAACGCTCCCGATTTCTTTCACCTATGAAGGGAAAAAAGTCCGCGGCATTCCGTCGGACTACTCTCCTGACTGCCGAACGAGCGTTGATTCTTCAGGAATAATAACAACCGTTTTTACGGGAAAAGACCGAACCGGTCTGAAGCTCGAGGTCATAAAGACATATTATCCCGACTTCCGTGCCGCGGAATATCTTGCATTCTATTCCAATGAGGGAAATCACAATCTGTCTTCTGTTTCGGATTTCAGAATCTTCGACGGTGTCCTCCCTGTCCGCTATTCTCTTCTGAGTCACGGAAACGGAGATACTCTTGACGAAAACGGCTACGAATGGCAAACCGATGAGCTTTCATCGATGGTTTCTCTGTCCCCCACCGACGGTACCTCATGCAAAAACGCATTCCCCTATATGCGTCTTTCCGCAGAGGACTCGGGAATCAACATCGCCGTTGGCTGGCCGGCCGTATGGGAAGCCGTTTTCGAAAAGAGCGACGACGGTGTAAGACTTTCGGTCGGACAAAAAAGATCCCGCATGGTGCTGCGGCCCGGAGAAAAAATGCGGACTCCGCGCGTGACCTTTGTACCATATTCCGAAGGAAATGAAAACGGAATAAATATCTGGCGAAGATGGTTTCTTAAATACATCCTTCCGCGCGAGGCCGACAATCGGCTTAAGGGCAAATACTGTCTTCATTACTTTATGGCCGACGGCAAGCCCGAATTCACCGGAGCCACTGCGGATAATCAGGTTTTCGCACTGAACAAATATATGGAAAGAGGCCTCAGGCCTGACATCTGGTGGGTTGACGCCGGATGGTACAAGTGTAATTTTCAATGGAAATTCACCGGCGACTGGACGCCCGATCCGGAACGGTTCCCGGACGGACTGCGTCCAATCGGCGAAGCATGCGAAAAAAACGGAATAGATTTTCTCCTGTGGTTTGAGCCCGAACGGGTCAGAATCGGCACCCGTTTTTATGAAGAACATAAAGACTTTACAATTACTCTTAAAAAGCCCGACGGTTCGGTTGTTCCCGATGCGCTCCTCAGACTCGGCAATAAAGAATGCCTTGAGTATATCACGGACAAAATCGATTCCGTAATAAAAGAGGGCAAGGTCAGAATATACAGGCAGGATTTCAACTTCAGTCCGAAACAGTATTGGGAGGCTATCGAAACCGAAGACCGCATCGGCGCCGAGGAAAATCTTCATGTTCAGGGGTACCTCAGTCTCTGGGACGAGCTGAGACGTCGCAATCCCGGACTTATCATCGACTCCTGCGCCTCCGGAGGACGAAGAAACGACCTTGAAACCATGAGACGCTCCGTGACTCTGCATTACACGGATGTCGGATACGGAGACCACAGAATAAAGCAGAAGCAGCACCGCCTGATGTTCGAATGGATTCCGTATTTCAGAGCCCACAATATGAATTGGGACAGTCCGACGGACCTGATATACAGAAAAAACGACAATCATTCGCCTGATGTATTCTCATTTTTCAATGCGATGGCCCCCTGCATCACCGACATGACGGACTACCGTGCCGACGATGAAGCCTTTGCCCTGTCGGTAAAAATGAAAAGCATCTGGCAGAGAGCCTCCGGGCTTATGCTCACCTCCGATTATTATCCTCTTACGGAATGCAGAAAAAGCGCCGAGGATTTCTATGCGCTGGAATTTTTTAATCCCGATACCGGTGACGGAATGCTGCAGATAATCAGCAATAACAAAAATCCGGCTGAAGTTTTCAAAGCACGCCTCCTCGCGGTAAGCAGTACCTGCGATTACGTGCTTGAAAACTCCGAAACCGGAGAAAAAAACATATATTCGGGAAGTGAGCTTCTTTCAGGAGTGGATTTTTGCCTTTCCCCTCGCTCCGGATTGCTGTTTTTCATTTCCGAATGCAAATAAAACGGACAAAAAGGTACCTGAATTTCCCAATAAAATTAAATCACGGACTCAGATCAGAATTCCGTCGCAATGATCGACCTCATGCTGAATGATTTCCGCAGTCCAGCCCTCGAAAACCTGCATTCTCGTCTGCATTTTTTCATTCTGAAATTTCACCTTGATTTTCCCGAAGCGCTTTGTTTTTCGCGTGCCGGACAGAGAAAGGCAGCCCTCCTCCGCATCGTAAGGCTTCTCTTTTTTCACAATTTGCGGGTTGAACATCGTCATATATTTACCGCAGTTGTCGAATACTATAATTCTTTTTGACACTCCTATCATATTTGCGGCCATTCCCACGCAGCGGTCGCTGTTAGCCGCAAGCGTATCGAGAAGGTCCGCAGCCACTGCGAGATCGTCAGCAGTCGCTTCTGCGGATTTTATCCCGAGAAAAATCGGGTCGTGTATAATATCCTTTACCATTATTAACCCCGGATTTGCAAATACTTTTTTCTTTCAGACGAATCTACAGTCCCATGATTTCACCGTCGATGTCCGCCACTGCAGTGTAGCTTTGCGATGCAAAAAAGGCAGCGCCTGTTTCTTCCGTAAGCAGCTCCTCCTACGGAAAGAACCATATTCCCGCATGACAGCCCGAGCGACAGCGGAACCGAAACCGATACAACACCCTCGAGCCAAGCTTCGATTGTCATAAGCAAAAGCGCCGCTCCGAGAACAACAAATCAGCGATAACGAAGCAAGCATAAAACTCCCTCCTGCGATAATCCCCAAACTACATTTCTTTATGAATATTTTATCACTTTTTTCGGGAGAAAATCAAGCCCCCCTTTTTTTTTTTTTTTTTGCAGAGACACAGGAAATAATTTAAGATTTTTTCCGCATTCGGTACAGCTGTTGACTGTTTTTAAGCAAATGTGCGTGCACGACGGGCAAATAAACGCACCGGACATTTCGGCAAAAGACAGAGCCCCGGCAGCTGTCGGCATTCTCATCATATTACCGTAGGTTTTGTAGGTAACGTTAACGTCGTGCGGCGGCATAATGAATTCATATTGATAGCAGCCATCGAAGAACGTGCTTTTTCCGATGTCGGTGCTGTCGCAGGTGATTGAAGTGCTCACATCGGTGACGAAAGGAATGCTCAGCTTAACGGTCTCGCCTGCCCGGTACCGGGGCTTCACGTTAAACATGGTGCGGTCATTTACCGTCAAACGGTAATACTTTTCTCCGGATTCTTTTTCGGACATATAATCATCTCCAGTCTTATTTGTTCTTTGTAATTCACAAGCTAAATACTGCAACGCATGGTTTCTCAGACACTAATTATACTTTTTTTCTTCTGAATTGTCAACAAATACAATAAAAAACAGTTGATTATTCGAATAAAAAATGTAATAATAAAAAAGCAATAATACGCTTTTTCACCACGGAAATATTTTTTCAATTCAACAGCTTTTAATCTCATCAGCAACCGAAAGGAGCACAAATGGAAGAAAAGACAGAAAAATATGCAGTAAAACGGTCTGATTTACGCATGAAGCTCGGCATTTTTTATTCATGTAAAAAATGATATAATAGAAAACACAAGTCATTTCTGCTTAAAAACAGACAAGCAGGCTCCGAACATCATCGGAACCTGCTTTGTCTGTTGATTCTTTACTGCAAAAGGCAAGGAAATAGCCTGCCGCAACAGTTAAGGCTCAACAATATTGAAATATCTGTAATCGTTCATAACCGTCACGGCGCTCATAAGCTTTTCGAGACATGTTTTATCACCTGTCTGCTCAATCAGTTTGGAAACCGCATCGGCGTTTTTCTGAATAACTGCCAGAAGTCCCGCACGGTTGGTGGTCCAGGTCACATCGGCGTTCTTTAATGACGCGTTTTTCTGGTATAAGATTACACCGTTCACAACTCGCAGAACATAGGTTTCGGCCGGAAGGACGATGTTGGCCGTGAATGACAGATCGGATACTTTTTCCGTATCCACAAGAATGCCGAGATAGTCGAAAATCATCTCCGGCGTCATATGCGCGATGGCATCTCCGACGCCGCTGGCACGGGTAGACGGATCGGAATTCGTACCGTTTCGCAGCTCCTGTGCTGCGCACAGGTAGACATTGCGCCAGGGTCCGGATTCCGCCTGATATCCTAACTGCTCAAGCGCATCCGCGCAAAGATAGCGGGCTTCCGTATATGTCGGGTCATCAAAGACCAAAATGTTGGTAATCTCCGCCACCCACTGATACTCGCCCTTTTCAAAGTCCTTGTTGGCCAGCTCCATAACAGCTTCCCTGTCGCCCAGGTATTCCACCATCTTCTTCGCGTAATCTGTAGGAGTAAGCTCCGCAAGATGAACCGGATTGCCGTCATACCATCCCATGTATTTTTCATAAACAGCCTTTGAATTGTGAGACACGGTTCCGTAATACTGGCGTGTATACCATACCTTCTCAAGCTTTTCAGGCAAGCGGATCATATCGGCGATTTCGATTTCCGTATAGCCCTCGTTGATATACAGCAGCGTCTGATCGTTTATGAATTTGTATGCTGCCGCCGTGTTGACCAGATAGTCTCTGATAACGTCGTTACCCCAATGAGGCCAGTTATGAGACTGAAATACAACATCGGCTCTGTCGCCGTACATGGTTACGGTTTCCATGATGTATTCGGCCCAGGCGTTGCCGTCGCGGACCTGAGCGCCGCGCAGCGTATAGAGATTATGCATCGTTCCTGTGCAGTTTTCAGCCATCCACAGGGCATTCATACTGCCTATCCAGAAATTCATCTCAACGGGAGCCTCTGTTCCGGGCGTAATCTGAAATTCGAATTCAATACCGTCGATGTTCTTTTTTTCGCCGGTTTCACGGATATCCACGGTAGGAGAAATATAGCTGGCGGTTCCTCTGGACTGTCCCATACCGATTCCGATGGACAGAGATCCGTTTTCTCCGGCTTCAAGAAGCGTTCCGTACTGATAGCTCGCTCTGCGGCCCATAGCATTGCCGGCATAGACGTTTTCGCTGACAGCATAGTGTTCAAAGCCTTCAGGAGCGATGAGGGGGATTTTGCCGGAGACAACATCGGCTTCATCAACAATGCCCTTAATACCGCCGAAATGATCGACGTGGGAGTGACTGAAGATAACGGCCTTTACGGGATAATCCCCGAGATTCTTCTTAAGAAGTTCAAAAGCCGCTCCGGAGCATTCTACGCTCATCAGCGGGTCAACAATGATCCAGCCGGTCTCACCCTTTATAAATGTTATATTAGTCATATCATAACCGCGGACCTGATAAATCCCGTCAGTAACCTCAAAAAGTCCGTAGATATGGTTTAACTGGGCATTTCGCCAGAGACTGGGATTGGCCGTATCAGGGGCATCCTTTTCCAGGAAAGCATATGCGGACTGGCTCCAGACAGTAGTTCCGTCTGCATTTTTTATTTCAAGAGTGTCGGGAGCATCGATAAGGCCCTTGGTTGCATTGTCAAACTCGGATTTGTCCGAAAAGTCAAGCAATGCATAAACCTGTTTGTTGGAATCGACGGTAAATCGGCTCGCGGGCTTAGGGTCTGCATTCAGCTTGGCAGTGTTTTTCTCCTGAGAACCGCATGCGGCCATGCCGACAGCCATAATCACGGCCATAAGTAAAGATGTTACTTTTTTTGTTTTCATAATCAGGCGCCTCACAAATATAGTGTTGACTTATTGGTGGAGTAATGCTATAATTATAATATCATAAACAGAACAAAAATGCAATACCTAATTATATTTTTTTTGAAATATCGGAGTAAAAATGGCAAGAAACGTTAAACGGGACGAAATTGAAGCAGAAAGAAGAAAATCTCAGCTTATCGAGGCGGGTTTCAGGCTCTTTTCATCAAAAGGGATTGAGAGCGTCAGCATGCAATCTGTTGCCGATCTGGCTGAAGTCGGATCCGCCACGATGTACAACTACTTCAAGACCAAGGTAAACCTTGTGGTAGCAATCAGCGGCAGCGTCTGGAGATCCGTCTGGGACGAAACGCTTATGAGCTGCGGGATGGACGAATTGATGAAAATGAACGCCTATCAACTGGTGGTCCGATACGCTGATATGATTATTAATCTTTACAGAAACCGGCCGGACATTCTGAGATTCAGCAGCAATTTTAAAACATTTGTAGTCAGAGAAGGTACTCAGAAAAATCAGCTGGAAGACCATCTTTCACCGCTGGAACCGATTGAAAAGCTCTTTCATATAAAATACGAAGAAGCCAGAGAAAACCATTGCATCAACACAGAGATACCGGAGCAGGAGATGTTCACTGCCGTAACTCTGACAATGCTCGGCATGGCCGAGCGATATGCCGACGGTATCGTGTGGGCTGATAACCAGAAGTCCGATCATCTGAAAGAGCTTGAATACACGCGCGACATGATTCTGTTATGGATAAAAGGCGGAAACCGATAAAGCCGTTGAGCTCATTTGAGTTATGCCCGAGTGACTTCTTCCCTGACGCTCCGACTTTAAAAACTACGCCCATACTTCAGCACTCAGAAAAAAGCGCAGGTATTCACTGTATCAATAATTAACACAAACGCGGGTGTAAAAAAGTCCGAGACTTATTTCACCCGCATACTTGTTTTTCCCGGAAATTCATTCCGGAGTTCTTTAATTTGCTTGAAATATCAATAAATCAGAGCGTTCACTTTACGTTTCCAAGTAATTTGTACAGAAGTCGGTAAAGCTCCGCTGCCTCTTCCGGCTCAAGACTTATGCAGCCGCCGAGGAAGCTGATGTTGAAGACAGTATTGCCTTCAAGATCAAATTCTATCAGCTGTGAACATGTATTAACCGTTTTATATGTATAGTGCTTCACAGCAGCTCCTCCACTCTTCTCTTAAGTTCATCCATAGAATCCGTAGGCTCAAAACGCCCGGCGATGCTGCCGTCTCTGGCAATCAGGAACTTTGTGAAATTCCACTTGACGTTTCCGTTTTCCTTAAAGTTCTTATCTATCTTTTTCGCGATGCCGTTCATGGCGATAGCCTTGACCCCATTTCCGAAACCTTCGAATTTTGTATTTTCCGAAAGATACATAAAAAGAGGATCTGCATTCTCTCCAAGAACGTCTATCTTGGAAAACTGAGGGAAAGTGATCCCGTAGCGTCCGGTACAGAAGTCTCAAACGAAAATGCCATATCATCAAAAGCAACTTACACTTTACCGAATCAACGAATAACCTTTTCAAACCGGAACATACCACCGTCGGTGTCCTCGTATCTCTCCTCTTTCCCTGTTTCGGGATCGTGAGGATCCGGATGCTTGGCATTGAAAAATTCCACGATTCTGAAACCGCATTTATTAACATAAAAATGGATATTACGCGTTTCAAAAGAAGGAGTTTCAGTCTCCCAAACATCTATCTCCGGATAGAGGCGTTCACCCTCCTTCCACGCAGAGCATCCTATACCCTTGCTGTGGATATCCGGTGATACAAACAGCAGCTCCAGGTCTCCGTGAGCATACCCGCCTCTGAAGCTCAGAACAAGTCCTCCGACGTTGATACCGTTTTCCTTGATACGATAAGCAACGCCGCCGTCAATGCTGTTCTCAATTGTTTTCCTTGATATAATTTCCCCGTCAAAATCTTCTACCGATGAATCCCCGCCTTCCGGATGAAAATCCCCGCTGATACCGTATTTGAACGCATATTGATTGTCGAGTATAAACTGCTCACGGTCGTCCGGCTTAAGGCGTTCCAGATATACATTTTCATTCTTTTTTTCTTCTTTCGGACTCTTGCGTGCTTCCCATTCGCTTTTTAGAACAGCATACTGCAATGTATTTTCATAAACGGGCTTTCCGTCAGAATCTGTCACAAATGATACGAATTCACGAAACAGTCCCTCTCTGCGCATGCCCAGCTTTTCACAAAGGTGCTGACTCGGGAAATTGTAATCCTCCGTATAGGCATAGATGCGCCTTGCCCCCTTTTGTGTGAAAAGATAGTCAAAAAAGGCATAGGCCGCCTCATAAGCATATCCCATGCCCTGATAATGCTCGTTAAGCATCCAACATGGACTGAAGGTGTCGCGTGGCGTATTCTCATCGGCTTGCGGCTCGCCGGTTTCGGGATAAGCGTCGATCTCGCCTATAACCTTGCCGCCGTCCTTCAGCGTAATGGCGAAATAATACTCGGTCTCGCCGATGCGTTCATTCATTGCGGCCTTGGCATCATCGACGGTTTTAAGAGCCATACAGGCAAAGCAATTGACTGCAGGCCTGTGCAGATACTCATAAACGTCCTCCGCATCGGATTCAAGAAACGGACGTAAAATCAGTCTTTCGGTTTCGATAATCATTTCTGTTACCTCTTTCGTTTTTTAATATGATAAACGGCAGGCTTGAAAATGTGCTCTGTCCGCTTTTAACATTACTATTGTTTTCCAATAAGCTTTGTTTATTGAATGCCGATGAAAACGCTTCAACCGATTCAATCCGATAAACAAATAAAAAACGCTCGGAATTCAGCAAAACAAACTGAATTCCGAGCGCACTCGGCACCTTATCCGACAGGCGGCCTGCAAGCCAAATCGGCTTACTATCCCCTACGCTACGGCGTACTGTCCTCCGGTGACCACTATTGCATATTTTCTGCATATATTATATCAGAAATAATTGTATTGTGCAAGTGTTTTTATAATATTCATGTAAAAGAGCGTTCAGAATTATTATCTGAACCGTAATATGAATTCCCATGCATAGAATATATTCACTTCTGCGTCTGCAAAAAATAAAGAAGCAATGCTTTTCCGACCGTAGTCTATTCTGTCTTTTCTGTTCTATTGACAGTTCCTTCTGCCAAGTCTGTAGCGGACTTTCACCGCCAAGTTATTGCGCATGCCGAGCGCACCTAGCAAAAACAGCCCCTTTTCAGAGGCTGTTTTTATTTCTTGGCCATATCCAAACAAACAGTTAATAAACAGCGATTTTTATAGGGGAGACTAAAAACTCCCCCACAAACTGAAATTCATCAAAACAAATTGAAATCAGATTACTTCGAAAATAAGTAATATCCCAATGATATTGATTGCAATGTTGGCACAGGCGTGAGTAATATAGCTCGCTAAAATGCTTTCATTCTTTTCTGAAAGCCATTGCAGAAACAATCCCACTGCCGCAAGGCCTGCAATACACAGAACAAAAATAAAAGGGTTGAACCATGTGATGAAAATTCCGATGTGGTATAAGGAAAAAAGAACCGCACTGATAATCCTTCCCGCCCACTTGTTTCGGAATACTCCGCTGACGAACCCTCGGAAGAAGATTTCTTCAAGAAACGAGTTACAGAGAATAATATACCCAAATACAAACAGGCAGTTGCTCTTTGTTAAGTTTTCTTTTGAGATAAGACTTTGTCTGATACTTTGAAAGTCAATATAATTTCTGAAAAACAGGAATGCAGAGGCCGTTCCTACGAAGAATGCAAAAGATTTCATTTGCAAAAAAGATATAGCCCGTTGCCTTATCAATTATGATAACCGTCAGTCCAAATAGAATTACAAGTGTGAAAATTGAAAGAACAACGGTGAAAAATGTCTTTGCCAATTTCGACATCGTTTTCCTCCTCAAATTCTGATTTCAATAACAGTTGACGATACCTATGATATTCATCTTTTAATAAATTATACCATTAATATCTGAAAAAAGCAAAACATTTTCCGATTTCAGACAGAAACAGCCCCTTTCAGAGGCTGTTTCGCTTTTATATCAAAAATCAATACATCTCAGCGCCGGCGGGAATGTGGTTATCAAGCATCAGCAGATGAAGCTTTCCTTCGCCTTCTTCGCGGTGAACGGCGGGGATCAGCATACCGCAGGAACGATGCCCAGCATCGGTCTCGGAGACAGGTTGGTGATTGCAAGAAACGTCTTGCCGACGAGCTCTTCGGGCTCATAGAATTCGTGAATGCCGGAAAGGAGGAGCCGCTTCGGACTGAATAATATTCACTTTCTCATCCGCTACGACACCGAGCAAGCGCGGACATGATACGTTTTTTATCTTTCTATTCTCCATTTCCGTCTTTTTCATTTATGCTGTCCCGTATGATACCGTGACTCGATTATAGCACGGATTCTCACACGATGCAAGAGCCGCGCAAAAATACACGCTTGTTTTTCGTTACATTCCCGCCGCTTCCGGAACGATACTCGCCTCCGTCCCGATAACCGCAGCAGAAGAAACGGACATTTTCCTTCTCTTCGCCGAGAAATCTTCCGACTGATATTCCTGCAATGTCACCTTTTCCGCGCCGGTCCCTCTTTTTGTTCTGATAAAGTCGTTCCTTTCTGTCCGGTTTTCAGGCGGCAAGAAGGAGAAGAAACTGACCAATCGGATAAAAAATCCAGATAAAGCGGGTGAGAGAAGGAGAATCGGCAACCTTATCCATTCCGATGAAGAAATCGGAGACGGCGAAGAAGAGGATTCCCGCAGCGCTGAACAGCCGCCACACACTTCCCCGCCCGGCGAGTGAAAACGACACTGCAAAAACCGCCGTCATATCAAAGAGCAGGAGGGCAGCGTAAAGGAGAAGAAGCGAGGCTTTCGTCAGTGTCAGGGATTGTTTTTTCGCGCCCATGCAAAGAAGTGCAAGGCAGGCGGCGATGCCGACTAGGATCGCCGTGGCAATTCCGATTACGCTCGGCAGGACATCGTTCCGGCGGAGGAGCGCAGAGAAAGCGGCGGCGTAGAGAAGATGGGAAATCATGAACAGGATTCCGCCGCAGACGAAGGAATGCAGACGGTGCTTTGTGAACCAGCCATGCAGATTCATAAGTGAGAGATCTCCAAAAGAGGAAAACAGCATGGCGGCTGCCGCGATCCATCGGTCACAGGTTTGGAAAACCAATGCAAGGAGCAGAGAAAACGCGACAAGACTAAGGGAAAGGAACAGATGGAATTGTGTGCCGTTCGGTTTCTTCATTTTTACCATTCTTTTCTTAATATTTTAAGTGCTATTGTCCATTTTTCGGGTGGAATGTTGTATAACATCGTAATCAAAAAAATAATTCCAATATGGCAGACTATTCAGTTGAGAGGGAGAACTGAAAATTAACTCACTAAACACTCTCGGCAGAAGACGACACTTTCATTTTTCTGTAAAGCTTCACGGCAATGAAGACGATTATAGCAGTCCACAGAGCAGCCCAAACCTCAACCGACCACAGTGGCACTAAGGTTCTCTGGTACAATGCCGGGAAGGTATCCATCAGCATATGCAGGAGAATTGCTATCGGCAGGCAAGCCTTATTTGCATTACATACACCGTAATATACGACAACCGTTAGTCCGATATGTAAAAGCATCGCAAACAGTCGTTCAAGTACATTCATAGCCATCATTGCGTAATCAAATGCGGCAGCGGCCTCAACAGACGGAAGCGCAGCGGCAGCAGTATCCTCCGCGATATTCAACGTGCTGAGCGCATTTTCGATATTTCCTGCAGAGAAAAGCACCGCGATGACGAGATACAGGATCATTGAAGGCAGGAGCACTGCCAATATCTCGATTCCTCCGTGACCGATTCCGTACATAACTGCATTTTCAGGGGTACGGTTCTTTTTCATGATGTACTTCAAAACGATGTACCGTCCACACTCCTCAAAAACGCCAGCCATGATGATTCCATAAAGGACAAAAGCGACGGTGTTTCCGTTGATGAATCGGGAAACAGGATTATCAGCAACAATACAAA
>JAKSPQ010000052.1 GCA_024404665.1 Clostridia bacterium | reverse complement strand
CGGTGTGGAGCTTCATATTGAGCGCGATGCCGTTCTTCTGGGCTCGGTAAACGGCGAGGATTACCCTAACATCGAAACCGATTTCTGGCTGACGGAATATGCTCCGAGATTCAACAAACGCTGCTTTATTTATGCCGAGGGCTGCAAGGACATCGGCATTACGGGAAGAGGCACCATAGACTGCCAGGGCGAAAGCTATCTCGAGCCGAATCCCAACTGGGACAAGCACCGCAGCCACTGGCCGTTCAGGCGCAAGCCCCATCCGCTGGAGCCGGAAGGCGACGGAATGGTTCATTACGACGATATTCCCTTCCCGCTCGATCCGTATAAGGTTTCGCTTTCTCCCGGACGCGTTGTCATGTTCATAGGCTGCCGCAACATTCTTATTGAGGACGTAACGATGAAGAATCAGCCGTCCGGCTGGTCCTACTGGATTACAGACTGCGAGGACGTGCACTTCCACAGAGCTAGAATCCTTGCCTCCGTTCTCTTCCCGAACAACGACGGCATCCACATCAACTGCAGCCGGAACGTTACCGTCTCGGACTGCAACATCACCTGCGGCGACGATGCCATTGTCGTCAGAGCGTACTCCGCTCCCATGGGAAGAAACATCCCCTGCGAGAAGATTACGGTCACGGGCTGCAATCTCACGAGTCATTCCGGCGGAATAAGAATCGGATGGTACGGCGACGGAGTCATCAGAAACTGCACCTTCGGAAATCTCAATATAACTGATTCCACCGTCGGCATAGATATCAGGCTTCCGAATCTGCCGAAGGATCACAGAGGCAGCGACGAGGGCTTTGAAAACAGCATGTTTGAAAATCTCAACTTCCACGATATCACCATCGACAGGAACTATCAGGAGCCCATACTGATTTACATAGGCCGCGACGTTCCGGTCAATGGCATCCGCAATCTGTACTTCTCCGGCATTCACTCATACTCCGTTCATATGCCTGCGGTTATAGGCCGCTCCGACTGCCACGTAAAAAATCTGTATTTCACAAACTGCCACTTTACGCAGATAGAACGCGATTCGATTCCGGACAGCGAATTCGGCGCCTATTCGAACCGCGACCATACTCTTCTTCCCTACTTCATTCACGCCGATAACATGGTTCTCGACGGAACAGTGTTCACGGTACTATAAGGAACAGCAAACGGTTTTATCCCGTATGCGCACACTCAAATGAAACTGATAAAACAGCACAGAATCCATCCGTACCTCGTCATAGTAATTTCCTTTGCGGGAGTCATTCTGGCGGGCACGGTACTGTTAAGTCTCCCGTTTTCCTCATCTGACGGTAAGTCCATAGGCTTGCTGACGTCACTGTTCTCCGCAACAAGCGCGGTCTGCGTCACCGGCCTTTCCGTAATAGATATTTCCGCCACGCTTTCCATATGGGGAAAAATAATAATGGCGGTTCTCATGGAGATAGGCGGAATTTCCTTCATCACGATAGCCGTTTTCCTTTTTTCCGTTCTCGGAGGAAAGGTCGGCATCTCGGACAAGCTTCTTCTCAGAGAAGCTCTGAACCAGTCCAGTGCCGGCAGCATCACGAAGCTTGTAAGAAAAATCGTTCTGATTTCACTCGGCATTCAGCTTGCGGCAACCGTCGTTAACTTTTTCATAATGCTTTCAATATACGACTGCGGAGCAGCGGAAGCGGTGGGAAGAGCGCTTTTCCACACCATCGCAACATATAACAATGCCGGCTTTGACATTTTCGGTTCATCAAGCATGGTGCCTTTTGCCGACAATGTCGCTCTGTCCGTGTCAACCGCGATTCTGATTATTCTTGGCTCCACCGGCTTTACCGTGTTCGTAGACCTTTACAGAAAAAGACGCCGTCCGAAGCTTCTCTCACTGAATACCAAGCTCAGCCTGATCACCACCTTCATACTCATAGTATCAGGCACTCTGACTTTCAGATTTACGGGAGGCGGCGATTTTTCCTGGCTTCAGGCCTTCTTTACATCGGTTACCGCAAGAACAGCAGGTTTTACGACCGTGGATCTTTCGATGATAGGGGCTCATCCCGCTTCTTATACCGCTCTTATAATGCTGATGATAACGGGCGCGTCCCCATGCTCAACCGGAGGCGGAATTAAAACCACGACGGTTGCGGTAATATTCATAGCGATTATATGCTACGCCAGAGGACGCAAAGCCAGAGCATTCGGACGAAGCATTTCAGACAGCATCATTTTCAAGGCCTTTGTTCTTCTTGCCGCTGCGGTAATACTGGTAAGCCTTGCGACCTTTGTGATTTCCGCGGTTCAGCCCGAGCTCGGATACGAAAAAATCCTCTTTGAGGTTGCATCGGCATTTTCCACGACGGGCCTATCAATGGGTATTACTTCATCGCTGTCTTCTTTTTCAAGGATAGTAATTATCGTTCTCATGTTTGTGGGCCGTCTCGGCCCCCTCACCGTCATCGGTCTCGTTAACAGAAACTGGATGTCGGGCGCCCGTGAGAACATAAGCTATCCCTCGGATAATGTAATCATAGGATAAAATTTAAAATACAGGATAGAACAATGAAAAAAAGCTTTATTATCATCGGTCTCGGCCGATTCGGAATCAATGTTGCCAGAATACTCGCATCCAAGGATGCGGACATTCTCGCTGTTGATATCAACGAAAGCCGCGTCTCCGACGTTACGGAAATAATTCACCACTGCGCAATCTGCGACGCTACGAATTACGAGGCTCTCAAATCTCTCGGCGTTGAAAAGATCGACCATGCCGTAATCGCAATAGGAAACAGCCTGCAGAATTCCGTTCTCACACTCGTTAACCTTAAAAAGCTCGGCATGAAAAACATCACGGTCAGAGCCGATGAAGAGGACCACGCGGAGGTATACAGAGCGCTCGGCGCCAACGAGGTCATTATTCCGGAGGAATCCTCCGCCGTTTCGCTGGCATATCAGATGCTTTCCGACACCGTTCTCGACTATTACAAGGTTTCAGAAAACTACGCAATGGTTCAGATTTCCGTCGAGGACGGCTTTGAGCCCCGCTCCCTTATCGACCTCGATGTCAGAAACAGATTCGATGTCAACGTAATCGGCTTCATCAAAAAAGACGATTTCGTCCTGGCAAAAGGCGCAGACCTGATTGAGCCCGGCTGCATCATAGTAGTTGTAGGAACAAGAAACAAGGTATTCGAATTCGATAAATTCCTTAACAGCGACTCTGAAAAGAAGACCGGAATCAAGTCCGCGGGCGAGCCGAAGTTCAGACTGAAAAAGCGCTGAACCGACACGCACTAAAATCTATAATAAATAAGGATCCGACTATGGCAGAAAACAGACCAAGAGGAAGAGAACGCAACAATCAGGGCGAATCAGGCGGCGTAAACCGCAGAGGAAGCGGTCTCGGGCAGGGCCCCGTAGGGAACGGCGGCAATAACGGAAGGCCGGGAACGGGCGGAAGCGGAAGCGGCGGCCCGAACAGAAGCTCCGGCGGCGGAGGCGGTATCCTTGCCTCTCTGTTATCCGGACGCATCAACAAAACAACCGTAATAATACTGATTCTGGCGGTTATCGTTTTCTTTATTCTCGTTAAAACCGGAAGATGCTCGGTTGACGACGTTATCCCGGGCAACGGCCTTTCGGAATTCGTTCCCTCCGGCGTATCCGGCGGCTGGGTGCTTCCGAACAACAACCAGAAGCTCAATGCAAATACCGACCCCGATGCAAGGGAAAAATATACGGTAATCAAAAACGACGGCTCCGACAAGGTCACGGTAATGGTTTACATGTGCGGAACCGACCTTGAATCCAAGGGCGGAATGGCCTCCGCGGATCTCGGCGAGATGTGCGCGGCCACACTGTCGGAGAACGTTGAAATCATAGTTTACACCGGCGGCTGCACAAAATGGAAAACCACCGCAATTTCCAACACCTCAAACCAGATATGGAAAATCGGAAAAGGAAAAATAACGTGTCTTGAGGATAAATTCGCCAACGCTTCCATGACAGCGCCCTCCACTCTTTCGGACTTCATAAAGTATACTTCAAAAAATTATCCGTCAAACAGAAACATACTGATATTCTGGGACCACGGAGGCGGTGCGCTGTCGGGCTTCGGATATGACGAAAGATTTGAAAAGACAGGCTCTATGCCTCTCTCGGGAATTAACACGGCACTGAAAAACGCGGGAATCAAATTCGATATCATCGGATTTGACGCCTGTCTCATGGCAACAGCCGAAAATGCGCTGATGCTTTCGGACTATGCCGATTACCTTGTTGCCTCGGAGGAAACCGAGCCCGGTCTCGGCTGGTATTACACAAACTGGCTTACGGCTCTTTCGGCTAATCCGTCGATGCCTTCCGTGGAAATCGGAAAAGCAATCGCAGATGACTTTACCCTGACCTGCGCGTCAAAGCTCGACGGAGCCAAGACAACGCTCTCCGTCATTGACCTTGCCGAGTTTTCGCACACCTTCCCCGCGGTACTCAAGAATTTCGCGAAATCAACAACAGAGCTCATAAACTCGGACAGCTTTAAGGAAGTTTCCGATGCGAGATCCGGCACGCGCGAATTCTCAGCAAGCAGCAAAATAGACATGGTTGACCTTGTCCATTTCGCAAAGAACATAGATACCCCCGAAGCGAAGGCCCTTTACACCGCGGTTCTGTCGTCCGTTAAGTACAACCGTACATCGGGCGATATGACAAACTCATACGGAGTATCGATTTACTTCCCCCTGCGCAAAATAGGTCAGGTTGACAATGCCGTCAACGCCTATTCCGCGATCGGAATGGACAGCGAGTATTCAAAATGCATAAAGACCTTCGCAGGTATGGAGGTCACAGGTCAGCTGAGCTCAGGCGGAGCCTCAAGCCCGCTCACAAGCCTTCTGGGAGGCTCTCAGAGCTCCTCGGACTCAACCACAGGTTCGGCACTTTCAGGACTGCTCGGAAGCTTTATAAACGGTTCGAGCGGCATTTCCGTCAGCGGTCTTTCATCATCGGCCGCTTCCTTCCTGGATATTCTCGATATTAACAGAGCTTCGGGCTACGTATCCTCCCACAATCTTTCCGCTTCCGAATTCGTTTTCACGAAAAAGGCCGGCAAGAACGTAATCTCTCTTCCCGACGAAAAATGGTCGCTTGTCAGCGGCATCGAGCTTAATCTGTTTGTCGACGACGGCACGGGCTTCATTGATATGGGCCTTGACAATATCTTCGAAATCACTGACGACGGTGACCTTCTCTGCGAATACGACGGTCTCTGGCTTGCCGTAAACGGGCAGCCCGTGGCCTACTACCACACAGGCACCGTCGACGACGGAAAAAGCTATACGATTCACGGAAGGATTCCCGTTCTCTACAACGGAGACAGAGCGAATCTCGACGTCGTCTTCACCGATGAGAACTCTCACGGAAAGATCACAGGACTTACCCGTGATTATAAGGACGGCGAAACCGATACGATCGCAAAGTCGATATCGGTATCGGAATTCGAAATCGGGGCAACCATAGATTTCGTTGCAGACTATTACGGCTACAACGGCACTTATCTCGACTCCTTCAAAATAGGAGAGCAGCTTGTATACGACGGCACGCTCAGACTTTCGGATGTTTCGGTAGTTGGAAAAACAAGCGCATGCTACAGAATCACGGACATTTACGGACAGAACTTCTGGACTCCGGAAATGAAATGAGTCTTTCCGGAGTTCAAAAGCACTGAAAAAGGTGTGTTAAAAAGCTGACGGCTTTTTAACACACCTTTTTACTGTGCTTTTATCTTTTAACAACCGATTATTATCAGTCGCCGTAAAAGTTTCTGATGGCGGCAACCACCTGGTTCTCGACACCCTTCTTGATGGGCTTTACCTGAGCCTTGCAGACAGTGCCCCAGCTGTTGCCCTGAGCGGCGACGGTGGTCGGAATCTCACTCATGGTATTCGTGGCATCCGCAAAGAATCTGCCGAGATCAAAGGTGATGGTATCGTGGATGATATCGAACATTCTTACGGCATCGCCCTTTTCATCGGTGGTATATCTGTATTTCATGTTCGTATCAAAGATTGCTGGAGTGGTAAGTCTGTATGCATTCGAGGCCATGCATTCCATAACGGCAGTGGCTCTGGAAGCGGCGGCATCGGAAATACCGTAGCCGACAGACCACAGAGTAATGGGATTGCCGACGATGGTATAATACCTGTCCTGATCCTCATCGTACATGGGAGCCGGAACGAGTCCGTAGTTCCAGGTTACGTTGTGGAGGCCGGAGGAAGACTGCTGGTCGGCGATATATACTCTGTTAAGCTCGAAAAGCATGGTTCCGTTAACAAAAGGAGTCACGTAATCATAGCTGTTGCCGGATACCTTAACGATAGCGTCGCCTGTCTTGTACCAATCCTTGAGAGTGTCAAAGAGGTCGATGGCCTTCTGGCTCGTATAATCCTCGGAAACAACGAGAAGCTCATCGGGGTCAGCCTCGAGAAGCTTGAGACCGGCACCGAAATAGAGAGCGTCTGTGTGATAAAACTCGGAGCCGAAGCCGTACTGGTCGCCTACGGAAATCTTGCCGTCGTTGTCAAGGTCAACATAAAGGCCCTTCGTCATGGAAATCATCTTGTCAAGGGTCCAGGTCTTTGCGTCAACATATTTTACGGGATCCTCAAGACCGAGGTCGAGAATCATCTGCTGGTTGTAATAAACGGCGTACATAAAGTGAAGCACGTTTGTGGAAATGTCACCTGAAACGGAATAAAGGCCCTTGCCGATGCTGCAGGTGGAGTACATGGATTCCGGCCACCAGGGCTTGGAAAAATCGAGATAGGACTCTTCGATTTTGTTGATATCCTTAACAAGGCCCTTGGTAATAATGAGTCCCGAGGTCTTCGAATAGGTAGCGATAATGTCAAAATAATCGCCGGATGCATTGGCATCCTCCGTAAACTTGGCAAATGCAGCTCTGTTGCTGGTATTTCCCTTGGTTCCGATCCATTCGAAATTAACCTTCAGTCTCTGCTGTGTTCTTTCGTTTCGGTTGTAAATTGCATCTTTTACTATCGAACCGTCGAGCTGTTCTTCCTTAATCTCGAACTCGGGGCGCTCAACATCGCTCCAGTAAAGGATTTTTACAGTCTCCCCCTTAAAGTCGAGCTCGGGAAGCTCGTCGAGCAGGTAGCCTTTTTCATCGTAAAGGCTCTTCTCTGTCTCAGCGGGAGCAGTGGTATCAACAGAAGGAGCCGTAGTGGCTTCGGCAGGGTCATCGGCGGGTTTGGCACAGGAAGCAAGCGATATTGCAAAGCTCATTGCCAGAATTATCGAGATAATGATTTTCTTTGCTTTCATTGAAGTCCTCTCTTAATTATAAACTCTTATTTTGAAGTATCGGCATGCCTTTCTTCCGCGTAGTCCTCATCGTTGCAGCAGGGGTCAGCCTTCTCTGCCACGGATTTTTCCGGCGCTTCTTTTGTTGCGTCGCCGAGACCTGTGGTTTCGGAGAAAATAATATTCTTTTTGGCAAGCTCAACGGCATCAGTCGGAAGCAGAATCTTGGCGGCCTTTCCGTCGCACATCTTAACAAGGGATTCGTAGCGCTTGAGCTCGAGCACAGGCTCGGTAATTCCGGCCTTTACGAGCTCGCGGAGACCGTCGGCCTCTGCCTTCTTTGCGAGATAAATTGCCTTGGCTTCACCCTCGGCTCTGGCGATACGGGCATCTCTGTCACCTTCGGCAGCCAGAATCATAGCCTGCTTGTCGCCCTCTGCTCTCATGATGGCGGCATCCTTGTGTCCCTGAGCCTGAAGCAGAGTTTCACGGCGCTCGCGCTCTGCCTTCATCTGCTTCTCCATCGAATCCTGAATATCCTTCGGAGGAATGATGTTCTTCAGCTCAACGCGGTTGACCTTAATTCCCCACTTATCGGTTGCTTCGTCAAGAATTGCAGTCATTTCGCCGTTGACGGAATCGCGGGACGTTAGAGTTTCGTCAAGCTCCAGGTCTCCTACGATATTACGCAGTGTGGTTGCCGTGAGATTTGACAGCGCAGACATGGGATTAACGACACCGTAGGTATAGAGGACGGAATCGTACACTCTGAAATATACGACGGTATCTATCTGCATTGTAACGTTATCCTTTGTGATAACAGGCTGAGGAGGAGAGTCGAGTATCTGCTCCTTCATGGTTACGGTATTAGCTATCCTGTCGAATACAGGAAGCTTGAAATGAAGACCTGCGCCCCATTTCTTCTTGTATTTTCCCAGACGCTCGATGATAAATTCCGACGTCTGAGGAACGATTCTGATGTTTTTGGAAATAAGAATTATTACCGCAATCACAACGATTGCGATGATAATCGCTTTCATAACGGGATCCATAAATAAAAAGCCTCCTTGATTGATTTTTTGATGAAATTATTATATCACTTTTTCATTCGGAATCAACACCGCGATTCCGTCCGATCGAAAAAAACGGCTGTCTGTGACCCGTAACGTCGATTTGTCAGAAAAACGGTGTCAAAGGTTCCGTCAAAAACCGCAAGCCACCTTTTTGTTGACAAAAAAGCGCGATTTTAGTATAATTGAAAAAAAAGAAAACGGAAGTGTGTTTATGCTGTACTATATGATGAACAAGCCCGCCGGATATCTTACGGCCTGCAGCGATGAACTGCGTCCCACCGTAATGGAATTCATCCCCGAAGAATACAGGAGCAGCTTAAAGCCCATAGGAAGGCTCGATATGGACACGACAGGGCTTTTGCTTTTCACCGATGACGGAAGAGTCACTCCTGCGCTTATGCAGCCGAAAAGTCATGTGGAAAAGAAATATTTCTTTTATGCCATAGGCAAAATCGACGCGGCAAAAAAGCGTTCGCTCGAACAGGGCGTAAGACTCGGAAGCTCCGGAGAAATATCTCTTCCCGCGGTATTCGGGAAAATATGGGAAGGAACCGTCGGCGACATTTCCTCCTTCCTTCCGGAAAGGAGGAAAATGAAATACCTAAAAAATCCGTCGGGACCCGCATTCGCCGGAACTCTGACCGTACGCGAAGGCAAAAAGCATCAGATAAAGCTGATGCTCAGAGCCGTAGACTGCAAGATTATCAGACTTTCAAGAGTGTCCCTCGGAGGCATTACCCTCGATCTGTCGCTGAAGGCGGGAGAGGGACGCTTCCTTTACGGCGAAGAGCTGAATATTATTTCAGAGCTGATTGAACGCGGCGCGGCAAAGACATCCGAAGTAAAACCGGACTTTTCCAAAGCCTGATGCGTCCGATTGCGGGAAACGCAATATCAGTCAAGATCTCCCTCGATAATGTGAAGCAGCTCTTCCTTGTCCTTGTAACCGAATGCGTGCCAGGCAACAGTTAAGCCCTTATCCGGGAAAACGCAAAGCTCCTGACCGTACATTCCGCCCTTGGCATACGATACTCCTATGCCGGTCTTTCTCAGTTCAAAGCCCTCCGTAAGGACGTGTGAAACAAAGTCCTCGGAAAGAATTCTCTGTCCGTTGTATACTCCTCCGTGCCTGTAAAGCTCACCGAGCTTCGCCATATCCTTTGATGTGATATACAGACCCGTAGCCCCCATCGGATGACCCATGGGACAGTGGGACCAGGCCATTTCCGTGTAATTCATCGGCAGGAAAAGCTCCTTCCACAGCAGGTCGTCGGTGGGTTCTCCGCCGACCTCCTCTACTACTCTGGAAAGAAGATAATATGCTCCGTCCGTATAGCAGCGCTCAACACACGGCTCGGATACAAGCTCTGTCGAAAACATATAGTTCAGGAAATCCCTTCCGAAGGGCTCCGAGCCGTATACGTCAATGTCGAGAAAGCTTTTTGGAAGTCCCATTCTGTGAAGGAGCGCATCCCTGACGGTTATTTTATGCCATCTCTCATCCATCTTTTCGGGAAGGTAGCGGGAAAGGATATCCGTGACACGGTCCTCAAGCTTCAGAAGCCCCCTGTCATACATAATACCCACGGCGGTGACGACAAATGCCTTGGCTACGGAATATGAATTCTGGCAGCGGTTGGTCTTGTTGATCACCGCATTTTCCGTCTCGTTATCGCTCATCATCGTTATTGAAAAAACGGGACGGTTATTCTCTTTGATATACGATACCAGCCTGTCAAACAGTTCGCTCATTTTTTCACCTCGGTATTTCAGAACAGCAGTCCGCCGTTCGGAATTATTCTCTTTTCTCCGTTTTCATATACCAGCGTATCGGCTCCCAGAACGGATGCATGATCTCCGTCGATGACTATCGCTGCCTCCTCCGACAGCGCAATAAGCCTGGGATAATCCGAAGCCAGGGCCTCCGTCGATGCATACCACTCGCTGTTTTTGAGCTCGGTCGCGGCATCGCCGTAATGCGCGATTGTTGCGTACCCTCTCATCATATCGAGTCCCGACGTATCCTTGAGCACCACCGCGTTAGCATCCATGAAGGTGATGGGCTGAATATCCGATCCGGCAATTATCGCTCCGGCGCTCGAGCCGATGTAGGCTCCGCCGTTTCTGACAAAATCAATGATTTTTTTGTCCCCGCCGGATTCCTTTAGAATCTTCAGCAGTCTGAACGTATTTCCGCCGGCACAGTATATACCGCCGATGCCGTCCGGGAAGAACTCATCGAACACGGAGATATCATTGCACAGTCTTGTGCAGTAAATTCCGTGGCTTGCCATCATCGCGGTGAATTTTCCGTACGATGCGACAAAGGTGTCGGGAAGATTCGCAAAGCAAATGTATAGAACGGGTTTGGTTCTGTCAACTGATTTGAAGAAAAGCTCGTACGCGTCGGGATTCTTTTCGTATCCTCCGCCGCCGCTGAGTATCATAGGCATGGCAATAACCTCTCATGAAAAATAATATCGTCAGTCTTGGGTCCATTACCGCTGCCGAGACTGAAATCATTAGTAATTATACCGCATTTTCACGATTCTGTCAACAAAAAGCCGTTCCTTTTATCGGCTTTTCCTGCCGATGTCGATTTCTGTTCAATTCATTCTCTTGACACGGTTATTTTTTTGCGCTATAATTATTATAGAAAAAAAGAAAGGCTATGTATCCTGAAGGACACGTTCTTAATTATGAAAATCGGTGTATGTACAAAATTCGAAAACATAAACGATGCGGCAGCCGCCGGCTTCGATTATCTTGAATGCAACCTTTCAAAGCTTGCACAGCTGCCGGAAGAAGCTTTCGATGCACTTTATGCGGAGTCGGCCTCATTTCCCATACCCGTTCTTCGCGCAAACGGCTTTATTCCCGGAACAATAAAGGTCACGGGCAATGATGTCAACCCGACGGAGATACGCGAATATCTTGACACTGCTCTTTCAAGGGCTTCAAAAATCGGAGTAAAAACCGCTGTTTTCGGCTCCGGAGGCGCAAGGAATGTTCCCGAAGGCTTCCCCGTCGATGCTGCATACAGACAGCTGATATCTTTTCTTAAGGAAGCGGCGTCATATGCGGAAAAGTACGGAGTTGTCATCGCAATAGAGCCTCTGAGGGCATCCGAGTGCAATATTATAAACTATGTCTCGGAGGCGACGATTCTGGCGGCTGTCATCGATTCTCCTTTTGTCACGGTGCTTGCTGACAGCTTTCACATGATCTGCGGCCACGAGCCTTTTGATGCCATGGTCCGGGCAGGCTCGCTTCTAAAGCATGTCCACATAAGCCACCCGCTTTCCGACCTCTCCGGACGCGATTTTCCGCGTGAAGGCGACGGCGAGGATTATTCCGCTTTTATCCGCAAACTCAGAGAAGCTGGGTACGCCGGAACCGTAAGCGTGGAAGCCGGAACCAAAAATTTCAGACATGATGCCGCAGAAGCGGCCAATCTACTCAGAAAGCTGATAAACAATGAAAACTGAAAAGCATCTCATCCCCAAAGTTCTTATTCTTCTGTCGCTGATAGTTTTTGTCTCCGCCGTCTTTGTTTCCTGCAAAAAGACCGAACCCACGGAAACCGATGCTCCGGACACCGTATTAACCGTAACCGAAACCGATGCCGGAAAGGATCCGTCCGGAGAACCCTTCACCGTATATGAAAACGGTAAGGCATGCCGGATTTCGGTAATAGGCAAAAATTCAACCGTCCAGTCATTCGCCGAGAAGCTTGCATTCACGCTTTCTCAGTCCTCCGGACTCGGAATAACGGCGACATACGCTCCCGGAAGCGCAGATGAACCGGAGATTCTGATCGGAATTAACGCATATGACAACGAGGAAGCAGCAAGGCTCTATGCCGCCTCATCGACAGGCAGCTGGTATGCTTACAGAATCGGAAACAAGCTTCTGATCTGGTCCGCCGATATATCCGGATATACCGAGGCCTACGACTCCGTCTGCAATTATATTTTATACTACAAAAAAGACGGTTATTTCTCGTTTGACAGCCTATTCTACGGCAGAAAGCAGTATTTCAGAACAGACTTCGAGATTCCCGCTCCGGACTCTCTCTCCGCTTCCTTCGTTCAGCACACGGGAGGCACCGACGCGACTCTTACTGATGTAGAGGTTGGATATGAAAAGGTAGCGCTTAAGGATTTCGAAGCGTATAAAGGCTCCCTCATATCCCTGGGCTTCGAACTCATGGCCGAAAATACAATAAGCGGAAATTATTATCTGACCTTTATTAAAGGCAATGAAATGCTTACCGTCGATTATTATTCCGCAGCATCGGTATTGAGAGTAATTGCGGAGCCGAAGCCCGAAAAGCCATTCTGGGAATTTCCGTCGGGAGAGCGCACGGGCAGCGTCAGTCTGATGATGATAAAGGACGAAACCAAAGAGCATGCGTCATCGTTCGTCATCACTCTGGCTGACGGCAGATACTTCATCTTCGATACCGGCGTGTACGAAAGCCACCGCCAGATTTTCGAATATATGGAGAAAAACAACCGTTTCACGGACGGAAAAGTACACATCGCAGCCATAATGATAAGCCATCCGCATGTCGACCACATGAACGGAATCACGGGACTTGCAAACACATATGCCGACCGCATTGAATGCGAGGCCGTTATGTACAATCTCATTTCAAACGAAATGCAGAGCGTATACAGCGATTCCACCCTTAATGAGCGCCGTGACTCCATAAATTCAGCCGCAAAAAAGCTGGGAGCCGATATATACTGCGTAAGAGCCGGCCAAAAGTTCGATTTTGCCGGGACGACTCTTGAAATACTGTTCACTCCCGACGAGCTCGGAAGCTACAAGCTGACCGGTGTAAACTCAAAGGGTGAATCGGATACCAATTATGATATGAACAACTCCTCCCTTATAGTCATGCTTAAGGAGGGGGGCCAGGAAGTCGTATTCACGGGAGACTGCCGCGGAGGAGAGGCCGGAATCATCTCTTCTCTTTTCTCAAAGGGCTTTCCCGGTGACATCATTGCCGTTGCCCATCACGGCTTTAACGTTTCGGGTTCTCTGTGGATGTACAACAATGCAAGGCCTTCCGTCCTTCTCTGGACAATAAGATACGATGACGTAGACAGAACGCGCGCATTCGTTAAAAATCTCGAGGCAGCAAGCTATGTAAAAAAGCACTTTTATGAAGACGAGCAGGTTGTAATTCCGCTTCCTTACACTCCTTAAATTCAACGTGCTTTTTTTATCCAATGCGTCTTTTGCGAACCCATTGCCCGGCGTTTTGCGGAATACTTAAGTCCGTGGCGATAAAACCGTGTTTTTGCAGAAGGCCGAAACAAAAAACGTCCGAAATCCGTCAGGCGTTAAAAATAAACAGAGATGCCGAAAAATCCGGGTGCTTTTTCGGCATCTCTGTTTATAGTTCAAATCGGTTAATATAAGGCTTTTCAGCCGTTTGTTCAGTGCCTTTTTCTGATAAGTGCAGCTCCTACGGATAATACGGACACGAGGGCTGCGCCGGGGAAAACCGCCGATGTACAGCTGACGCTGACAACCGGAGCCTCTGTTCCGTTTCCGGCGGCGGATGAGTCCGACCCCGCTCCGGAAGTCACGGGCGCAAGTGCAGTTATGGCTTCTGAGGATGCCGGAGGCTCGGAGGAAACAACGGGCAGGGCGGAAGTTACAGGCTCTGTCGGCGAAGATGATTCGGCATCGGTGCCTGCGCCGGTATAAGCAGGATCTGCGTCGCCGCAGACTTCACACTTGCCGTCGGCACCGAATTTGTGCCCCGTAGGCGGGATTACGCCGTCGGCCAGATGCTCGCCGCATATTTTGCAGGGGATGTACCCGTGGCCGTACTCCGTACACGTAGGCTTCAAATCCGTGACCTTTTCGCCCTCA
>JAKSPQ010000051.1 GCA_024404665.1 Clostridia bacterium | reverse complement strand
AGACGAACGTTTTGCCAAGAGCGGCTGGAAGTATGCGGGAGCTCCCTTTGCCTGGTATGTATTCCCTGCCGGAGTCAAAACAATGCTCCATATGTCGGAAAAGAACGGCCGCATGAAGATGGTATGCACTCTCGTCGAATGTCTGCCCACCGAGCATTATCTCGCCTCGTATTCGCATGCGGACTTTAAGCCTGCCGGAAACATGACCCCGGAAGAGCTCTTCGGAAGAATCTGCGAAAACGGCGTAACACAGCACTACGGCATTGCTCCCGGCGACGTAACCCGCGAGCTCGAAGCGCTTGCCAGGCTTATGAATTTCGAATTTGTCTGCATAAAGTGAGGATTGCCATGAAGAAGGTTCTTGTTATTACATACGATAAGGTGGATGACAGCGAGCTCATGTATCCGCTTTACCGGCTTGAGGAAGCCGGCTTTGAATACGATGTCTGCTCTCTCGAAAAGAAAACCATACACGCCAAAATATTCGTCACCGCCGAAGCGACGCTTCTGCCCGAGGAAACCGACACCTCTGTTTACGACGCCCTATACCTTCCCGGCGGCTCCGCTCCCGAAAAGCTCAGACAGAACGCCCGCATAAAGGAAATCGCACGCGAATTCGTCCGCGACGGCAAGCCCGTGTGCGCGATCTGCCACGGTCCGCTCATACTTATTTCGGCAGGCCTTGTAAAGGGCAGAAAAGCCACCTGCTACGCCGGAGTGCGCGACGACCTTATAAATGCCGGCGCGATTTACTCCGACGAGGCCGTAGTAACCGACGGCTGCCTTATCACGTCGAGACATCCTAAAGATCTTCCGGCAATGATGAAGGCCTTCGTAGCCGCAATAAACGCCAAATAATAAACAGAGGTATAAAGAATCATGAGTTTTATGTTCAATCCCTTCCCCTACGATGATCCAAAAGCGGTAAACCGCATCACCGCCCCCGGCGTAAATCTCTCAAAGGCAAAGGTCGGAAACCGTTCGGTTGCCGCCGCGCTTAAAAAAATCGCAAAGGAAAACGAGGGAAAAATCATAGCCGTAGACGGCTATACGACAGCTCCCATCGAAAAGATTGTCTCTCTCTTCGGAAAGGACGTTGAGCTTATTCCCGTAAGCGATATCTATCTCTCCGCCCGCAGGCTTGAAAAGCTCTTTGAGGAAAATCTTCCCGAAGACAGAAAAAAGGACCCCGTTCTTCTCTACGGCAAAATCTTCGGCGAGGGCTACAAGGGCCTCTTCGACGATAAGAAGCTCTCCGCGCTTCAGAGGAAGCTTGCAAAAACAAAGACCACAACCGTTATTTACGGCTACGGAGCCCTCTCTCCCGAGCTCATAGGCTTTGCTTCGGTAAAAATCTGGGCCGACATTACCCCCAAGAAGGCCGTTCTCAATATTAAGGCCGGCGGCTTCCGCAACCTCGGCTCCGATAAGGATCTTCCCTTCAAAGCCACCATGCGCCGCTGCTATTACGTGGATTTCGAGACCGCGTTCACACTCCGCTGCAGCCTGCTCGCAAACCGTTCAATTGATTATTATATCTGCTCTGACAACCCCTCCGAGCTCTCCATGCTCGCTTCCGCCGAATTTTTCGGACTCATCGACAGAATTCTCGATTATCCCTTCCGTCAGAGACCCGTATACCTTGAGGGTGTCTGGGGCGGCTACCACACCATGAGAGTCAGAAATCTCCCCGATACAATGAAAAACTGCGCCTGGGTCTTCGATATGATTCCCATGGAGGTTTCCACCGTCATCGAGTGCCAGGGAAAGAGCTTTGAGTTCCCCTTTTACGCCGTCGTTGCCGGAAACGGACAAAAGCTCATGGGCAGCAAATGCATGGAGGAATTCCACGGCTTCTTCCCCATCCGCTTCAATTACGACGATACCTTCCATGCTTCGGGCAACATGTCGATTCAGCTTCACCCCGGCCATGATTTCGTAACCCGTGAAAACGGAGAGCTCGGACGTCAGGACGAGTCCTATTACGTATTCGTAACCGGTCAGGGCGCACGCACCTATCTCGGCTTCAATCAGGACGCTGATCCCGACGAGTTCGTCGAAAAGGTTCTTGAGTCCGAAAAGAATCACACCGAAATCGACTACAAAAAATACATCTACGGCGTTCATTCCGAGCCCGGCACACAGGTCATGATTCCGGCCGGCACGATTCACGCCTCCGGTCAGAACCAGGTCATCCTTGAAATAGGCTCTCTTACCGTCGGCTCATATACATATAAGATGTATGACTATCTCCGCCGCGATCTCGACGGCAATCCGCGTCCCATTCACTCATACTTCGGTTCTCTCAACTTAAACAAAAACATGAAGGAGGAATACGTAAAGGCCAATCTCGTAAACGGCCGCAAGCGCATTCTCCGCGAGGATGAGGAGGGACAGGAATGGGTTGTCGGCGAGTGCGATCAGCTTTATTTCTCACTCCGCAATCTTTGCTTCGGAGATCATTTCACCGATGATACCAAGCGTTATAACACGGACGGAGACTTCTGCGTTCTGGCTCTCATAGACGGCGAGGACGTAACAGTCCGCTCCCTTGACGATCCATCCCTCTCCTTTGACATGAAATATATGGACATGGTTGTCGTTCCCGCATCGATGGGCCGCTATGAGCTTGTGAACAACAAACCAGGAACGAAGATCGTCATGCACAAGACCATGCTCAAGAGAGACTGATCATCATTTTTATTTCAAAATGAAAACATGCATTCTCGCGATCGATGCCGGAGGGACCTTTCTCAAATCGGCACTGATCGCGGGCGGCGAAATAATACCGGGCACAGGCCGCAAGGTCGGAGTCGATTCCGACCTCGGCACTGCCGATGAGGTTCACGCCGCCTACAGCAGACTTATAAAAGAAGAGGCCCTTCTTGCTGCGTCCCTCGGTCTTACGTTCGGAAAAGTATCTGTAGACACGCCGGGCCCGTTCGATTACAAAACCGGAACTCCGCTTATGACGCACAAGTACCGCGCGATATACGGCATTTCCCTGATTCCGTGGATCCGCGAGGCAGTCGGAGATCTTCCGATAACCTTCGTTCACGATTCCGCAGCCTTCATCACGGGCGCTTTTGCGTGGCGCAGAGACATATACAGCGCCGCAGGGGTTATGATAGGCACAGGACTCGGCTTTGCGCTCTCAAAGGGCGGCAGGCCCCTTCTGGCGAACACGGGCAGCCCGCTCGTCAGCATTTTCAAGGCCCCATACAGAGACGGCATCGCGGAAGACTATATTTCCGCCGGAGGAATACTTAAGCGCTACAACGCAAAAGCACCGTCGGCCGCGGAAAACGCCAAAGAAATAGCCGAAAGAGCAGCCTTGGGAGATAACGCCGCACTTGAGGCATATGCCGAAACCGGCGCCATGCTGGCTGAAATTATTGCTCCCATACTGTCGGAGCACGGCACGGAGGCTCTTGCCGTCGGAGGGCAGATTGCCCGCTCCTTTGACCTTTTCGGAGAAGAGCTCAGACAGGGCCTTGGTTCTCTCGGAGTATGTATCCCCGTTTTCCCTGCCTCCGACATTGACGGCGTACACCTTCTCGGAGCCGCACGCTGCGCCGACGAAGGGCTCTTTGTATACTGATAAAACACCTTCTGACTTCCCGTCAGTATTTCGGGATGAAAAAAGCGCTGCCTTTTTCATCCCCTTTTTCATTCTTTTCGCCGAGACCTCCTGCGGGGAACGAAATTCAGGCATTTTTTCATTAAATTCTCAAGGAATACCGATTGGTCCGCTTATAACGGAGAGCGGTAATCAGCCTTTTCTTCCTAAAAAACAATACTGAAAGGATATAAGCATGCCCGCATATGCATTCAAAGAAACAAACGCCGAAACAAGAGACGGTATTCTTCTGTTTACCCGAATAATATTTCCGCTTGCCTACAGAAAAGGCGACAAGCTCCCCGTCGTATATCACAGGACGCCGTATGAGCTTCCCGGTAATATCGCTCCCTTTGATCCCGTGCACATAGGAAGACCGTTTTCCGATTTCCTTGAGCGTGGATACATAGTGGTAAACCAGCACTGCCGCGGAACCGGAGGCTCAACCGGACAGTTCAAAAATATGGGGAACGAGAGAAACGACAGCCTTGACTCACTCGACTGGATAAGAAAGCAGGACTTTTATAACGGCGAAATTTTTCTCTACGGAAACAGTTATAAATCCTATATTCACTCAACCGTTCTCTCCCTTAATCCCCCCGACGTCAAGGGGGCGGCGCTGGCCGTCATGCCCGCCAATCAGCACTACTGCTGCTACGAAAAAAACACATTCAAGCACGATCTCTACACCATGTGGTTCGCCAAAACCTATATGGTGAACGATCTCGACATTCCTGCCGTTTACGCAAAGATGCGTGAAGAGCTTAAAAAGAAGCCCGCCGTCACTCTGGCCGAGCGCGTTTACGGGCACGATGTTCCCGAGCTCACCGAGGCTTTCACTCACTCGTCTGCCGACGATCCGTTCTGGTGCGATGAAGCCACAGGCTTCGGTCAGACGGCTTCAGCTCCGCTCAGAACGAACATACCGCTTCTGCTTGTCGGCGGCCTTTACGATATTCACTACAAAGGAACCGTAGAGTACTTCGAAGCGCTTCCGGAGGAGCAGAAAAAGCAGTCAGCCATGCTTATGGGGCCCTGGACGCACTCCATGAATACACTTCCCGAGCACAAAAACATATTCCCGTATTCTGTGCATCCGCCGGTGGAGGCGGAATGGTTTGACAGTCTGAGGGACATCGGAGACCTGAATTACGTCACAAAGGGTATGGTAACGTATTACAGACCGGGCTCAGGCTGGATAAGAGCGGCGCACATCGGTGACTGTGCCGACGGAGAGCTCACCCTTTACCCTACCGAAAGCAGAACGCTTGCACCGGAGCCCTCTGACGGAAGCATAGCCTTCGTTTACGATCCTGAAAACCCGCTGTCGCTTCCCGGAGGCGCAAGCATTTTCCAGACACCGGCACGCGGTCCGCAGCCTCAGCCGGAGCCGAATTTCAGACAGGACCTTGTAAGCTTTGTGAGCGATGCCTTCGAAAAAACCGTCAGGGTTGACGGGCGCGTCGACGTTGAGCTTAACGTTATTTCGGACTGTCCCGACACCGCATTTTTCGTGAGAGTCGACGCTGTCCGCGAAGGAATCGCGCTCTGTCTCAGGGACACCATAGTATCGGTATCGGAGCTTGTCGCGAACTATATTCCGAACACCGCCACGGTTCTGAGGTTCTCGCTCGATGAGGTCGAATGGGATTTTGTCCGCGGAGATAAGCTCAGAATAGACGTATCGTCCTCAAATTTCCCCACCTACAATACTCATTCCAATACAAAAGAACCCTGGTATCTCGCCGAGGAAACCCGTCATGCCAGAAACACCGTAATTACAGAGGGCACTTCCTTCACCTTCCGTACCGTAGGAAACGGGTCCTCTTCTTCGGGGAAATGAAGCCCGCATGTATTTTTCGCAAATGCTGCGGATAAATAAATAAAAAACGCCGGCAGTCTCCATTGCCGGCAGAAAACGCGGATGTTAAAAAAGTCTGAGACCCTTTTAACATCCGCGTTTTGTTTCAGAGAATTTCAATCAGTCTGTCCACGTCGGCGTCCTTAGTGCCCCAGCTTGTGCAGAAGCGGATGGCCGTGTGGTTTTCGTCGACGTTCTCCCAGAAGCTGAAATTCACCTTCTCGGCAAGCTCAGCCTTCTTTTTATTGTCAACGATGACGATGGTCTGGTTTGTAGGTGACTCGATGAGGAAGCGATAGCCCTTTTCCGCAAGAGCCTTCTTGAGCTTCTTGGCGGTTCTTATCGCATTGCTTCCGATGCGGACGTACATATCGTTGTTGAAGAGAGTATCAAACTGAAGGCCCAGGAGCCAGCCCTTGGCCAGCATCGCGCCGTGCTGCTTGACTCTGGTGCAGAAATGCGCGGGCATATTGTTTTTGGTAAACACGAGGGCCTCGCCGAACAGGGCGCCGCATTTCGTGCCGCCGATATAGAACACGTCTGTCAGACGGGCTATGTCGGCAAGAGTCAGGTCGCAGTCGCCCGCTTCCGTCGATGCAAGAGCATAGGAAAGTCTGGCTCCGTCAAGATATAGCGGAAGTCTGTATCTGTCGCAAACCTCACGCAGGGCCTCAAGCTCCGCTCTGCTGTAAAGCGTGCCGTATTCGGTGGGATGGGAAATGTAGACCATGCCCGGAAATACCATGTGCTCGTAGTTTCCGTCGGCATAGAAGCCGGCAACAAGAGCATCAAGCTCTCCGGCATCAATCTTTCCGAGATGCTCGGGAAGAGTCAGGACCTTGTGTCCGGTAAATTCGATGGCGCCTGCCTCGTGCACTGCTACGTGTCCGCTTGCCGCGGCAACCACACCCTCATAAGGCTGCAGCATGCAGTCGATAACCATAAGGTTCGTCTGGGTTCCGCCGACGAGATAGTACACATCGGCATCAGGGCACTCGCATGCCTTTCTGATCTTCTCCGCTGCCGAAGCGCAGATGGCGTCGGTTCCGTACCCCGGGTTCTTTTCGAGCGCGGTCTCGCTGAGTCTGTTTAAAATCGAGGGATGTGCCGCCTCGCAATAATCGTTAACAAATGAAAGCTTTTCGGCATTGTCTCTGCTCATGTCGTTCCGCTCCTTTTTCCGACGAAAGAGCCGGCCGCATGAATTGCGTTCCGCTCCCTCCGCTTATTTTTTATTTTGTGTCCGAACAGTCCGTAAAGCAGGCGAAATCATAGCGATAAGCTCCGGACTTTATAATAATTATACTCTAAATAAAGCTCATTGTCAACAAAAAGGCATAATGCTTTTTTGCAGGTTCCGCATTTTTCCGCCGCTAAAAAGAACTGCGAACGCCGCGAATAAGCAGAAAAGTGGGGCCGAAAAATGATTTTCGGCCCCGTTTTTCATTTGTTATCCGTCCGTTTTACTCGGCGTTCGCGTCGTTTCCGGACTTGGCTCCGGCCTTACCCGCGACAAAGCCCGAAAGGAGAGACGTGAGATCGAGTCCCGTGCTTTCCCTGACGCCCTCGATGACCTGATTCGCGCCGGACATTACGTCACCGATAAGCCTTGAGGAGTTGCCGTCACCGTACATAACGATCTTTTCGGTCTGTGCAAGAGGTGCGGCGGCATTCTTGACGACCTCGGGAAGAGCTCCGAGATACATTTCGAGGACGGAAGCTTCGCCCATCTTCTTCTGGGCCTCAGCCTTCTTTTCGATTGCCTCGGCCTCGGCAAGGCCCTTGGCTCTGATACCCTCGGCCTCCTGCTCCATTGCGAAGCGGTCGGCTTCCGCTCTGGCGCGTTTTGCCTCGGCTTCCTTTATGGTCTCGTACATCTTGGCCTCCGCGTCCTTCTGACGGCGGATAAGGTCAGCCTCAGCCTCTTTTTCGGCCTTGTACTTCATGGCGTCGGCCTGCTTGCGGATTTCCGCATCGAGCTTTCTTTCCTGGATTGCGATTTCCTTTTCGGCAAGCTCTGCCTCCTTCTCGCGGCGGGCGATGTCGGCCTCGGTCTTGGCGACCTCGATGGTCTTTCTCTGGTTCTCCTGCATAATGGAGTATGCGGCGTCAGCCTCGGCCTTCTTGGAATCGGCCTTGGCCTTCATTTCAGACTGCTGAACGGCAAGCTGTGCGTCCTGCTCCGCGATGAGCTTTTCGGCCTCGACTCTGACGGCGTTGGCCTCCTGCTGAGCATTTGCGGTTGCGATGGCAATGTCTCTCTGAGCGTTTGCCTTTGCAATCTGAGCATTCTTTCTGATCTGCTCGACGTTGTCGATACCCATGTTCTCGATGGTTCCGGCTGCATCCTTGAAGTTCTGAATGTTGAAGTTTACAACCTCAATACCGAGCTTCTGCATGTCGGGAACAACGTTTTCGGTGATTTTCTTAGCGACGCCCTGTCTGTCCTGGACCATTTCCTTAAGTCCCACGGAGCCGACGATTTCACGCATGTTGCCCTCGAGGACCTGAGTGACGAGCGCGATGAGCTCTGCTCTGTTCATGCCGAGGAGAGACTCGGCGGCTTTTTCGAGAAGCTTGTGATCAGCGCTGACCTTAACGTTTGCGACACCGTCGACCGTTACGTTGATGAACTCATTGGTGGGGACAGCCTCGCTGGTTTTTACGTCAACCTGCATTACTCTGAGCGAAATCTTATCCACTCTTTCAAAGAAGGGGACGCGCCAGCCGGCACGACCGATGAGGATGCGGCGCCTGCCGAGTCCCGAAATAATATATGCGGTATCCGGCGGAGCCTTGAGATATCCCATTGCGAACAGTATTACCAGGAATAATACGATAGGGATTATAATTGCCAACCATTCCATTTTTCTACCTCCGTAAATGAATGATGTTTCGTATCCGCCGCACGATGGGCGGACCGTGATTCCGAATAACGGACGGTTCGTTGCGTTTCCCGCCCTCCGTCCGTTGACAATATGATTATATCACACAATCACTTGACTGTCAAGTAAAATCGTATCACTTTCTGAAAAAATCAAAAAAGAGACACCCGTTGCAAAATACTGCAATAAAGCAGCAGCAAAAATTAAAGGGACTGTAAACGTACTCGGCATTTACAGTCCCTATTCAGCTGTCCGGAGCGTACTCCGGGCTTTCGAGGCGGTTATCCCTTTTTCGGAAATGTACTGTCCTGAATTATATTTTTTCGAATTCGAATACGAATTCGTTGGTGATCTTCTCGCCGGCCTTAAGCTTTTTGAGCTCTCCTGCTGCCTCAGCCTCGCGCCCGAGCATCAGCATGCACGTAGGCTCAAGTCCCATGATATAATCGCCCGACGCAAGGTTCTTCCACTGGAATATCTTATCCATTATCGGCGATGAAAAGCTTACGTCCATCTCCGTGTTGATTGAGGGATTGCGGACACCGTAATGTCTGAAGCCCTCGGAATCCTTTTCGAGCCAGTGATAATAATTCTGCTGACGGTATCCGGGCACCGGCGACGTAATCTGTCTCCAGTTTTCCAGGAACTGTTCGGAATACTCGTTTGCCGGCATCGTTTTTACGGGATCGATGAGGAGCTCGGCGCTCTCGGAAATCAGCGGATAACCCAGATTAAAGTGATAGAGCAAATAAAGAGGCTGGGTTTCAAAGCCCTCGTTCACGATTTCATCGGTGAACGAGAAGCTGTTCTCGTTTCTTCTGAAGCGGAAGGTTCTCTTAAGAGTATACCGTACTCCGAAAAGCAGTGCATGCTTCACTGTCCCGCTTACGATGCACACGGGTTCTCCGCAGGCATCATACTCAACGGTCACGGAGAGGCCTTCCGCCGGTGTATGATTGTGTCTTCCGTGAAGGCCCTCGCGGGGGGCGAATTCGGGGTCGGCTCCGCCTATCCATTCAAGTCCGCATGTCGCAAGGAAGCCGCCCTGGAAGGTTCTGAGCCACTGCCCGTCGACGCAGTTGTAATAGGAAGGATGCACTATGCCGGTCGGAGACTGCCAGGACATTTCCCTTCCCATAAATCTCACGGAGTAAATATCCATTCCGCGGTCGGGAAGAATCGTAACCGTAAGTGCGTCACCGTTCCATACCTCGACAGCGGCGGTCCCTTCTGCCTTTCCGCCGCACATACGGTACTGTCTGACGTCAAAAAGCTGACTGATGTTGCCGATATAAGGACGCTCGTTCGAATAGTCTTTCATTTTTTCCTCCGATAATGCGGCAGGATCATGTTTTTCCGGGACCTTTCCTGTCGATTTCCGACCGGTTCACGGCCGATTATTATTTATTAACAGTGTGAATAAGAGAGCAACGCGCTCCCATATCACCGATTTGAAAACAAATCTGTAACTTATTCATTATATCATTTTCAAAATAATCTTTCAATTGACATAATGACAGTTTTTCACGGTTTTTTTTGTGAACTATGCACATATCGGTAAAAGGAGTTGTATTTTTGAGATTAATTCCCGGCTCCGGCTTTTTTATTACCGTTATTCCGGCTTTTTTATTGTTTTATCCGTGCCTTTTTCTCCGTTAAATGATTTATTTATTATTCTGATAATTATCCTTGGTAATCCCGACACCGGACTTATCGGACTTTTTTATTGACAATAAGTTGTTTTAGTTATATAATTTAGATGAGAAGATCATCATCTTCCGAATTATCTTTAAGAAAAGAGAAAAGAAAAAATGACTGTTGTAAGACCTCCCATGGGCTGGAACTCATGGAACACCTTCGGAACACATATCGACGAGCAGCTTATTAAGGACACAGCCGACAAAATGGTATCCGAGGGCCTTCTCGACTGCGGATACAATTATCTGGTCATAGACGACTGCTGGGCTCTCAGAGAGCGCGACAATAACGGAAAACTGGTTCCGGATCCCGCCAAGTTTCCCGGCGGAATGAAAGCGGTTGCGGATTACGTACACTCAAAGGGCCTGAAGTTCGGAATGTATTCCTGCTGCGGAGCCGTAACCTGCACAGGCTATCCCTCCTCTTTCGGTCATGAATTTGACGATGCGGCATCGTTCGCGGAGTGGGAGATTGATTTTCTAAAATACGACTATTGCTTCAGAGATCAAAACGTCCCCGGCGAGGTGCTCTACCGCCGTATGAGCATAGCTCTCGCAAACTGCGGCAGAGATATTCTCTTCTCCGCCTGCAACTGGGGCAGCGATAATTCACAGAACTGGATAAAAACAACCGGCGCGCATATGTGGCGCTCCACAGGCGATATTTTCGACGGCTGGGGCAGCATCCGCGACCTGATAAAGAAGCAGTTCGCTCTTCAGACCACCAACGGTCACGGTTGCTTCAACGATATGGACATGCTGGTCGTCGGAATGAACGGCACCGGAAACGTAGCAAAAAACGACTCAAACGTAAGCTTTGAGGAATACAAAACCCACTTCTCCGCCTGGTGCATGTTCGGTTCTCCTCTCATGATCGGCTGCGACATACGCAATATGACTGAAGAAACCAAAAAAATCCTCATGAACAGGGACGTCATCGCGATAGGACAGGATCCGCTGTACACTCAGCCCTTCTATGCGCACGGCGCAAAGCATACGGAGGACAAGTTCATTGCCTGCCGTCTGCTCGACGGAGGCGATATCGCCATCGGCGTTTTCAACCTCTCCGATACTCCGCTCAACTACTGGAACTGCTACCTCACCCTCAATGAGATCGGCATCGACATATCCTCCGGCAAGACCCTGAAAATGCGCGAGCTCTGGACCGGCGACGAAATCACGGTCAAAAATGAAATCTTCCGTCCCGAAAAGCTTGAGCCTCACTGCTGCCGTCTCTACAGGGCAAGCGTAGTCGATGCCTGATTCCTCCCCGAATGGAACAGCAGGATAAAAATACCTCTTTCGGGAGCGACCGCTGCATAAAGTGCGGCAAACTTCTCGAGGAAGACGCTCCCGGCGCGTATAAACGCTTTAAGGACAGAGACGCGGAAAGCTTTCTCTGCCTTGACTGCCTGTGCGCGGACCTCGGATGCACGGAAAAGTACCTTCAGGCGAGGATAGAGTTTCTCAGAGAAAACGGCTGTCTGCTCTTTCCGAAAAAAAATCAGCCCCCGGTCTGAGCCCCGCGCTTTCCGCCCCCCCAAGATACTGTATGTTTGAGTTTACAGACGCCGGCCGATATCGCCGATGATGTCGCCGATTCAATAAGGAGAACAAAATGCATATCTATATGAGATTTCCCGGAGGCCTCTCCAAGGCCCTCACGCTCAGCTACGACGACGGCGTCGAGCAGGACAAACGACTCATAAAAATAATGAAGGCGCACGGACTCAAGGGCACCTTCAATCTGAACAGCGGTCTGTTCGCGCCTGAGGGAAAAGTATATCCCGAAGGCGATGTTCACCGCAGAATGAGCGCCTCGGAGGCTCTCGCTCTCTACTCCGACAGCGGAATCGAGGTTGCCGTTCACGCATACACCCACAGGTTTCTGGAAAAGCTTGCTCCGGCTCAGATTGCCTACGAGGTCATAAAGGACAGGGAATGCCTTGAAAGCATGTTCGGCAAAATCGTCAGAGGCATGGCATATCCCTTCGGGACCTACGACAGCGATGTCGTGGAGGTTTTGAGAAACTGCGGAATAGCATATTCGAGAACCACCAAAAGAACCGGTAAGTTTTCACTGCCGGAGGAGCCGCTGCTGCTGGATCCTACCTGTCACCACAGGGATCCCGAGCTCATGACTCTGCTTGACAAATTCATAAACCTGAAAACCAGATATCACGTATCGGTGTTTTACCTTTGGGGACATTCCTACGAGTTCGAAAGCGACAACAACTGGGAAGTAATCGAAAAATTCGCGGAAAAGGCCGGAGGCCGCGACGATGTCTGGTACGCTACCAACATCGAAATCATTGATTACCGCAAAGCCTTTGATTCCCTTGTGATGTCCGCCGACTCGGGAATTGTTCACAATCCCACATCGACGACGGTTTTCTTTGACGTTGCGGGTTCAAAAAACGGCCGCGACGGAAGCTATTCCATCGCGCCCGGAGAGACCCTCGTCCTCCGCTGAAGGCGGAGAAAGGAGCCGAACATGGCAAAATTTACACTCGATTTTTATGCAGCGTTTTTTTGCCACTAAAAGGCCGTTTTGCCCATCTTTTGGGCTGTTTTCCGGGATATTGGACAGTCATTGGACAGTAATTTCGGAGGGAGGGGGACTCCCCCTCCCTCTTTTTTACCCCTTGGACAGTCAGATTTTCGTGACGACTATCTAAATGTTATTTATATTGGCCGCTCCGTCTGTGAGAGTCACTGTGAGCACACTGGGAGCCGCGCAGCATACGTTGCGCACAATTGCCGATGTGCTCAGGTTGATCGTGTCACCGCCGCCGGTAGCCGTTTCCACGGCCGTTGCTCCGACAACAGGAAGACCGTCCTTTAAGAGCTCAAAGCCAACAAGGCCGATTGCCGTAGCCGCAAGCGTAACAGATATGTCCACCTTATAGTATCCGGTACCGGAGAGCGCTATGCCGTTCCCCATCAGATCAATGCCGGTTCCGTATCTCCTCACGATCGTGCCGGGACTCATGATCCCATCGATCGCTAACACCTGAGCTGCAGTGTTGGCCGTATAAATGCCGGGCTTACACATCAGATGTTACCATTACCGCAGCCGCAGGATCCGAAGAACGGATTGCAGTTTGTGGAATAAGTGGTAGCGTTCGGATAGCGTACTACGCCGCAAAGCGCCGACTGGAGCTGAAGCTGATTGATCTGGCCCTGAAGAGCTTCGATCTTATTCTGCTGCAGAAGGTTTCTGGTAGCCTCACCTTCCGAATGGATGGCGGCCTGAGTGGCTGCAGTGAAGTTTGCCATGTCGTAGCGAACGCTGTCGATAGCACGTACGTTATCGCAGCAGCATTCAGCTAGCTGGTTCTGAAGCGCTCTTCCCTCTCCGGTTATGGAGTTATTGAGAGCATAGGTTGCATCGGCGATGCCGTTGCCCAGTCGATCGAGCTTGTTGTCGATGTTCTGGAAGTGCTGTCCGAAGAGAATCTCCTGCTGGGAAGCAGCGGTAGCGTAGGCACCGTATCCGTCGTTTCTGTTTCCGAATCCGAAGCCGCCGCCTCCAAAGATCATCGCAAAGAGGATGATGAGTACCCAGGAGGAATTTCCTCCGAAGCAGTTATCGTTGCCGCTCACGGCAGCGATGTCTGAAAGACTGTAGTTTTCCATCGTGTTCTCCTTTCTTATTTTTATGTCCGGCCGGACATTATTGATTTCAATAGGGACGGATCTATACCGTACTCTGATGCTATCTGTTCCGGAGTTTTGTTTTTGTTCGCTCTAACGAATTCCCGGAACTTCGGATTCGTCTGCATAAGGGCATTCATGGCTTGATCAGGGCTGCCGTTACCCACAAGGGACCGGGCAAGATTCAGAGCGTTGCTCATTCCGTTAGATCTGTTCAGCATCTGCAGCATGGGATTCATTCAGACGTTCCTCCAATTTCTTTATTCTTGCCTCCAGGCTGTCCAAGTCCGATATGGTCCTCGGAACGTATTCGGAGATCCTGTAGGCCTTGATGGTAGTATAGCCGACACCGTCGGACATTATCATCCAGACGAGAGGCTCGTTCTCATCGAGCGCCAGGAGCGAACTGTTGGCTGGAAGCCTTACGGATCTTGCACCGTTCTCACCGTTTACACGTATCTGAAGACGACGAGCCTGTGCATCACCTAAGTTGGAGCAGCTTCCAACCTCAAAATATTTTTTCTGTCTTGGAGACCAAGCCTCTACGTCACAGGATTTTACCTTCAAGTCAGCAAGGTCACCGGA
>JAKSPQ010000050.1 GCA_024404665.1 Clostridia bacterium | reverse complement strand
AGATATGTGCGTAGCTTTTCTTCCGGAACACCGCGCGCGAGATCGCGCCTGTAAAAAGGCAGAAGGGTCCTGTCAAGACCGGACAGGGATCTTGTCTGCAGTCCGTCTATATGCTCGCAAACAACAAAATAAATATAGATTACAAGCAGGGCCCCGTAAAAGGTCTTCGGCGGGCCCGCAGAAACGGTTAACAACTCTTTTCCGAGCTCGTGAAGCTTTGAGTCAGGCGTTGTACCGTCCGTTTTTTCACTTGAGGGCGCGTTTCTTTTTTCCTCGGATTCCGCAAGCGCCGACAGTCTCCGTATAAGTCTTAGCACGGCCGAATACTCTCGGTCAACCGCCTCAAAAAAAGCGTCCTGTTTTTCCGTTATTCCCGCGGTCCCTGAAAGTCTGCGCCGCAGCCCTTCGGCCTCCGCACGTATGCCTTCGAATCCGAGGCCCAGAATTCTGGCCCATACGGGGACGCTGTGATCGTAATCCGGATAGACCGAAGCCGCTCCCGTTCGGTCGAGAAGCGCTATTTCCTCCGCCGTTTCCGGAAAAAACAGACTCTCTGTTTCCTTCTGCCACATTTTAACCAGCGTCTTGCCCACAGTACGGTCTATGCACTGAACGGCAGGAAAATAATCGTGTTCGCTGACAAGGATCCTTGTATTGTCAAGAACAAAGACTGACGCATCCGTTTTTCGGAGGATGCGTGACCTGCCGGCATTTGCGGCATCGTTCTCGAGAATACGCTCTTTGATTATCGCAGGCGAAAGCCCCGTCGACTTATCGAAAATGTCTTCTCTGCATACGAATCTGTGCAGAGGATCAAAGGGCTTACCGGGATCGTGATATTTTCCCATTATAAACTCAAGATCCCCGTCGTTGATATATTTCATGGTCAGCAGCCTCCTTTAATAAGTTTGTAACGCCGATAAGGTCACGTGCCTTATCGGCGTTACGGTTAATCCCGTAATGTCAGTCGACGATGCAGCCGAAGGCTCTGAGCTTCTCTCTGAGTTCCTCCGTATCGACTCTGCTTAAAAGGACATCGTTCTTTATACTCATCGATGCGGCCGTTCCGGCAGCCTCTCCGAGTGTGCAGCATACGGGCATTATGCGGAGTGAAGCCTGAGCGTCGTGATCGCAGGAAATGCAGCGTCCCGCAACAATCAGATTCTTGCTGCCTGCCGGGACAAGGCATCTGTAAGGAATGGTATAGTAACATCCCGCCGGAAAAAAATAATGGCTGGTTCCCGTGCCGTCCGGAGAATGAATATCGATATCGTAGTTGCAGGCTGCGATTCCGTCGGCAAAATGGGTGCAGGACATGATATCGTCTTTTGTAAGAGTATACAGTCCTTTTATCATTCTGCTTTCCCTTGCGCCGATTCTTATGCCGCTGTCGATTACGACGGCCTCGCGGAAGGCCTCGAAATTCTCCTTCAGGAAGTTCAGCATCTCAAACATCTGTTCCCTGGCCTCGATCTCGGCTGCGGTAACATCGAAGTCGTCGGTAGGATTAAGCTTCACCACACGCGTGGTATTGAAATGGAGTATGCCCGGAGCGGGATAATCGAAAATGAGAACGTTTTCACGGGGATTTCTGAGCTTACCCTCATGTCTTTGGCGGTCATAAAGCTCGTTGATCGCCTTTTTGTCAACGAGTTCTTTTTTTACGTTTGCAAGTCTGAAGCACAGCGTCATAGGCTGGCAGAGGCCGTCGGACTCACGTCCGACAGAATATCCGAAGCCGGCCATGGCCGCAAGATTTGCGTCTCCGGTGCCGTCAATGAAGGAGCTTCCGTAAAACACGCTGTTTCCGGACACGGTGTGAACTTTTATAAATGTCACAAGGCCGCTGAAAACGCCGGCATCGATGACTGCTGCGTTGTACAGGAGAGTGACGCCCGAAGCCCTGAGCATCCGGTTCATGACGAGCTTCATGTATTCCGTATCAAAGTGCCGGCCGTCATCGTCGATTGCGCCCAAGGCCCGCATATTATCCGTAAAACGGGTAAATATACCGCCGGAAAGGAGCCTGCGCTTGCCGTCGATGACCGTCCTGTTCTTCATAAAGGGATAAACAAGGTCGTATACGGCCGCTCCTCCGCATGAGTTATACTGTTCGATCAGAAGGACGCTCGAGCCTTCTCTTGCCGCGGCTATGGCAGCAGCAAAGCCGGAGAAGCCTCCTCCGACAACTATTACGTCGTAAGTGTTTTTCATTTTCCGTCAGTCCTCTTGTTTTTTGCTTTGCCTCCGGGGCATTCTGCCGGATCTTCACCGATTTCGGACACCGGTCCGTCCCAGAGGTATTTTCCGAGATCCACCCTGTAGCCGACGACCTCTATGCCGTCCGCCTCGAGTCTCGCTTTCTGAACATCCTTCCCTCCGCCGCCGAAGTTTTCGGCAAGTCTGCCGTCCCTGTTGACGACGCGGAAGCAGGGCTGTCCTATTGGATCGGGATTTACGTGAAGAATGTTTCCCACGGCTCTGGCAGCTCCCGGCTTGCCGAGATATGCGGCAATCCCGCCGTATGTCACTACCTTGCCCGCGGGAATCATTCTCAGATATCCGTATACCCGTTCGCTGAGTGTTTTTTCTTTCATATCCGCTGTTTTTCTTCAGTTCGCGCCCGTCACGGAAAGCACTTCGATCATTTGCGCCGGAAATTCGGCGCCGCTATCTTGCCGAAACGGGCAGGGGCTTATCTGATAAAATTCGTTCCTATTCTTTTTTCCTTTTCGGGAAGGCCGTATTTTTCCTTTCCGAGAGCTATGCTCTTCATAAGGAAAGACATGTTTTTCGCAAGAGTTCGCATGGTCTGCCTGCCTTCTCCGTCAAGCTCCGCCTCTCCGGGAGCCGCGCCGTGAATGGAATTCCAGTATTGGCTTGAGGCTACGGGCATTCCCGATATTGTAAAATACTTGTTGAGCTCGTCAAAGGTAGCGGAGCAGCCGCCTCGTCTTGCGCAGACGACGCTCGCGCCGACCTTCATGGTTTTATCGAAATGCGAGCTGTAGAAAAGCCTGTCGAGAAACGCGATGAGTGTGGCGTTCGCGCTCGCGTAATATACGGGACTGCCGACGACAAGTCCGTCCGCGTCCTTCAGAATTTCGGCAGCCTCATTGACGCAGTCATCGAAGACGCATTTTCCGGTCCCGGCGCAGCCGCCGCAGGCAACGCAGCCTCTGATTGCCTTATTTCCGACATGCATGACAACCGTTTCTATTCCTTCGCTTTCAAACACCTTTACCATCTCGTTGAGAGCGACCGCGGTGTTTCCGTTGGCTTTGGGACTTCCGTTAATCAGCAGTACTTTCATTCTTTTCACCTTCGGCCGTGATATACTCCGGCCGTACTTTCCTATTCTTCCGATTTTGATTTAATTCAGTTATTGCTTTTGAGTACGGCAGCTGCGCCTGTATTTCGCGAACGTTTTTTCCGCGCGCGGAAGAGCCCTGACAGGCGAAAAAAAGCCGGCCGCTCCGCTCTTACAGAGTGCTCTTTACGTAATCGATAAATGCTTCATCCGCCATGGGCAGCGGTTTTCCCTTCAGCCAGACAAACAGATATTCGACATATCTCGACGGATTGACGATTTCCTTTGCCACAATATGGCTGTTTAATATATAAGATGTTTTCGGGAAAATGCTTACGCCGACGTTCCTTCCGGCCAGGGCAGCGACATCGAGATAATTGTCCATCTCACAGATTATGTTCGGCTCTGCGTTTATCTCCCTGAACCACTTTTTTATCATGGTCACGACGGCGGCTCGCGTCGGCACAATCAGAGGCTGATTTTTCAGGTCTTCAAGGTTCACAGTCGCTCCCGGCATATCCGACAGCGGGTTGTCCATGCTCATGAAGGCCGTCATCTTCTCCTGACCGACCTTGAAATTGTTGAGAAGGGTCTGGTCGCACGGCGATGTGATCACCGCAAGATTTATTATACCGCTTCTCAGCTTTTCGATGAGAGTATCGCTGTTGCCGTCCATTACCCTGAACTTGATTTCCGGATATATCTTAGTAAAGGAGGCAATCCACTCGGCAGCGATGTTGGGCGCGGAGCCCTCGACAAGGCCTATCGAAATAGTGCCCTTTATTCCCTTTCCTATAGACCTGACTTCGCTTGAGGCTTTGTCGGCCAGATTCAGGAGATCCTTTGCATGATGATACAGAAGCTTTCCGGAATCCGTCAGCTGAAGATGTCTTCTTCCTCTGATAAACAGCTCCGTCTCAAGCTCCGTTTCGAGATTCTTTATCTGATTGCTGAGAGGAGGCTGGCTCATATGAAGTTTTTCCGCCGCTCTCGTGATATTCAGCTCCTCGGCAACGGTAATAAAATATGCCAAAGCCCTTAAATCCATATTATTTTCCTTCACTCATTCTTTCTTCCGGAGCGGCGCATGACCGCATTTCCGGATTATTCGGTCGAACCGCACGCCGCTTTTGGGAATATCGGTGTCTGTCTTATACTCCGGACACCGAAAAACGCCTTTACGGTTCGCGTATATATATATTATACCTATTTTCAAACCATTATGCAAGAGGGATTATAAAATAAAAAAAATATGATATAAGCGGTAATCAAAGCCGAATGACGGAAAACCAGACTCTCTCAGGGCTTTTTTCGGGCTTTTTTCAGCACAGTATCACATAATTAAAAAAATAAAGGATTATCAGATAAAAAAAGTATTGCAATACAAAAAAAGTATATTAAAGCTTAAATTATATGTATTTGTTTTTAACCGGCATTTTTGTTATAATATACTTAACAATTTCTCTTGAAATTTTAATAATAATATATTATAATATAAATCTGATATGCGCGCCGGTTGAAGAATCGCGTTTCCGACAGCAATGACGGAGGCCGAAGGAAAATCGGCACGAAACCGGATTGTATATATTTATTTTTTTGGAGGAAATAAAAATGTCCTACGTTGACGAAATTTACGACAGGGTCGTAAAGCAGAATCCCGCACAGCCCGAGTTCCATCAGGCAGTCAAGGAAGTCCTTGATTCCATCAGAGTCGTTATCGAAGCGAACGAGGAGAAGTACAGAAAGGATGCATTCCTTGAAAGACTCACCACCCCCGAGCGTCAGATACTCTTCAGAGTACCGTGGGTAGACGACAAGGGTCAGGTACAGGTCAACAACGCTATGAGAATCCAGTTCAACTCCGCCATCGGTCCTTACAAGGGCGGTCTCAGACTCCATCCTTCCGTAAACATCGGTATCATTAAGTTCCTCGGCTTCGAGCAGGTCTTCAAGAACTCCCTCACCGGCCTCCCCATCGGCGGCGGCAAGGGCGGATCCGACTTTGACCCCAAGGGCAAGTCCGACCGCGAGGTTATGGCCTTCTGCCAGAGCTTCATGACCGAGCTTCATAAATACATCGGCGCCGACACCGACGTACCTGCCGGCGACATCGGAACCGGTGCCCGCGAAATCGGTTTCATGTACGGTCAGTACAAGAGACTTACCGGTCTTTACGAAGGCGTTCTCACCGGTAAGGGTCTCTCCTACGGCGGATCTCTTGCCAGAACCGAAGCCACCGGCTACGGCCTCCTTTACATGACCGAAGAAATGCTCAAGTGCAACGGCATTGCCCTTGCCGGCAAGACCGTCGCCGTATCCGGCTCCGGAAACGTTGCCATCTACGCCATCCAGAAGGCCGAGCAGCTCGGTGCCAAGGTTGTTACCTGCTCCGACTCTACCGGATGGATTTACGATCCCGAAGGAATCGACGTTGCCCTTCTTCAGGAAGTCAAGGAAGTCAAGAGAGCCCGTCTCACCGAGTACGCCGCCAAGAGAGCTTCCGCAGTATATCACGACAAGGCTACCGAAAAGAACAACCAGTGGATCGTCAAGGTAGACGTTGCGCTTCCCTGCGCCACCCAGAACGAGCTTAATCTCGAAGACGCCAAGACCCTCGTTGCCAACGGTGTTATCGCCGTCTGCGAAGGCGCCAACATGCCCACCACCCGTGAAGCCACCGATTACTTCCAGGCTCAGAAGGTTCTCTTCGTTCCCGGTAAGGCAGCTAACGCCGGCGGCGTAGCCACCTCCGCTCTCGAGATGAGCCAGAACTCCGAGCGTCTGTCCTGGACCTTCGAAGAAGTCGATGCCAAGCTCCACGACATCATGGTCAACATCTTCCACAATATCGATAACGCTTCCAAGAAGTACGGTATGGAAGGCAACTACGTTGCGGGCGCCAACATCGCCGGCTTCCTTAAGGTTGCGGATGCCATGAATGCTCAGGGCATTGTCTGACCGACAGCTTAAACCGGATATTTTCCGAAAGGCAGTCCGTACGGCTGCCTTTCGGAGCGAAAACAAATCATTATTATAATTAGAAAAACCGACAGGAGATTGTGTCATGTCAAATTGCGCAGTAGTAGGCATAAACTGGGGTGACGAAGGCAAAGGCCGTATGGTCGATATGCTCACCGAAAACGCGGATTTCGTCGTCAGATATCAGGGCGGCGGCAACGCTGGTCATACAGTTGTAAATGAATTCGGAAAATTCGCACTCCATCTTCTCCCCTCCGGAATATTCAGACCCGGTGTCATGAACATTCTCGGAAACGGAGTCGCACTCGACCTTGAGAATCTTTGGGATGAGATGGAATCCGTCCGTAAAGGCGGTGTAGCTCTCACTCCCGATAATCTCAGAATCAGCGAGAGAGCCTCTCTGCTTCTGCCCTGGCACAGAGAGCTCGACGGTCTTGAGGAGGCACGCCTTAAGGACAAAAAGTACGGCTCCACAAAGCAGGGTATTGCCCCGTTCTATTCCGACAAGTACCAGAAGAAGACCATTATGGCCGGCGAACTCTTTTATCCCGAGCTTCTCCGCGAGCATCTCAAGGACCTTCTCGAGTGGAAGAACCTCATCCTCACCGGAGTTTACGGTGCGGAGCCCGCGGACCTTGATGCCCTTGTTGCCTGGGTTGAAAAATACGGCAAGCTGTTCGCGCCCTATATCTGTGATACCGGTGCTCTCATAAGAGAAGCCGGAAAAACGGGCAAGAGCATCCTCTTTGAGGCTCAGCTCGGCTCACTCAGAGACCTCGATATGGGCATTTACCCCTACACCACATCCTCCAACACTCTTGCTGCCTATGCTCCCGTAGGCTCCGGAGCTCCCACCGTTCACATCGACGATGTAATCGGTGTCGTAAAGGCTTATTCGACCTGCGTCGGCGAAGGCCCCTTCGTCTGCGAGTGGTTCGGCAGCGATGCCGACGAGCTCCGCCGCGTCGGCTTCGAATTCGGCGCGAAGACCGGCCGTCCCAGAAGAGTCGGCCCGATCGATATCGTCGCCACCCGCTATGGCGTTGAATGCCAGAACGCAACCGCCATCGCGCTCACCAAGGTTGATGTTCTCAGCTATATGGACAAAATCCCCGTCTGCACTCATTACGAGCTCGACGGCAAGATTATCGACAATTTCCCCTTCCCCGCAGCTCTCGGAAAGTGCAAGCCCGTCATCGAATACATGGACGGCTGGAAGACCGACATCAGCAAGGTAAGAACATGGGAAGATCTGCCTCTCAATGCCCGCAAGTACGTCGAATATATCGAGCAGAATATCGGATGCAGAATCAAATACGTTTCGGTAGGACCGGAGCGCGACGCCTGCATCATCAGATAATTCGGAAAACGGAGATTGAAAATGACTGAATATACACCTGTAAAAGAAGGCAAGGTCAGAGAAATATACGATATCGGAGACAAAATGATTCTTGTCGCCACCGACAGAATCAGCTGCTTTGACGTAATTCTCAACAATAAGGTCGACGGCAAGGGACAGATTCTTACGCAGATGTCGAAATTCTGGTTCGATTTCACATCAGACATTCTTCCGAACCATATGATTTCCGTAGATACAGCGGATATGCCCGAATACTTCAGACAGGAAAAGTTCGCCGGCAGAAGCATGCTTGTAAAAAAGCTCACCATGCTCCCCGTAGAATGCATAGTCAGAGGCTACATCACGGGCTCCGGCTGGAAATCCTATCTTGAATGCGGTAAGGTTTGCGGAATCGAGCTGCCGGCCGGACTTCAGGAATCCGAAAAGCTGCCCGAGCCCATTTATACTCCTTCCACAAAGGCCGAAATCGGCGATCACGACGAAAACATTTCCTTTGAGCAGTCCGTGGATTATCTTGAAAAGAGATTTCCCGGAAAGGGCGCCGAATATGCCGCAAAGCTCAGGGACTGCACCGTTGCGCTTTACAAAAAGTGTGCCGATTACGCCCTCGAGAGAGGCATCATAATTGCCGACACCAAGTTTGAATTCGGCCTCGATGAGGACGGAAACGTTGTTCTCGGCGACGAGATGCTCACTCCCGACTCCTCCCGTTTCTGGCCCCTCGACGGTTACGCAGTCGGCCGCGCAGAGCCTTCCTTTGACAAGCAGTTTGCACGTGATTGGCTGAAGGCAAATCCGGATAACAACTGGACACTTCCCGCGGAAATCGTAGAAAAGACTATTTCCAAGTACGTTGAAGGTTACGAAAAAATCACGGGAATTGAGTTCGGAAAGGATTTTTGAGATGGCAGATACCCGCGACCGCTATATCAGCCCGTTTTCCGAGAGATACGCATCCCCCGAGATGCAGTACATCTTCAGCCAGAACATGAAATTCTCCACCTGGAGAAAGCTGTGGATTGCCCTGGCCGAAACCGAGATGGAGCTCGGTCTCTCTCAGGACGGCAAGCCCGTTATCACTCAGGACATGATCGACGAAATGAAGTCCCATGTCTATGATATCAACTATGACGACGCCATCGCCCGCGAGAAGCTTGTGCGTCACGACGTAATGAGTCACGTTTATGCCTACGGACTTCAGTGCCCCAAGGCAGCCGGGATCATTCACCTCGGAGCCACCAGCTGCTACGTCGGCGATAATACCGATATAATAATAATGAGAGATGCTCTCACTCTCGTAAGGAAGAAGCTGATCAACGTCATCGACAGACTTGCAGTGTTTGCCGATAAGTACAAATCGCTCCCCACCCTTGCATTTACCCATTTTCAGCCGGCTCAGCCGACCACCGTGGGCAAGAGAGCAACCCTCTGGATAAACGAGTTTCTCATCGACCTTGAGGACCTCGAGTATGTCCTCGGCTCCTTAAAGCTTCTCGGCTGCAAGGGAACCACAGGCACTCAGGCATCCTTCAAGGAGCTCTTCAAGGATGCTCCCGAAAAGCCCGATATGCTCGATGCCATGATTGCAGAGAAGACGGGCTTCAAGGCCTGCTACCCCGTTTCCGGACAGACCTATTCCAGAAAGATCGACACCCGCGTAATAAACGTTATTGCGGGAATTGCGGCATCCGCCCACAAGATGTCGAACGACATCAGACTTCTCCAGCACCTCAAGGAAATCGAGGAGCCCTTCGAGAAGAATCAGATCGGTTCGTCCGCAATGGCCTACAAGCGCAATCCCATGAGATGCGAAAGAATCGCATCGCTGTCGAGATACGTAATTTCGGACGCTCTGAATCCGGCGATTACATCGGCCTGCCAGTGGTTTGAAAGAACGCTTGACGATTCCGCCAACAAGAGAATCTCCGTAGCCGAGGGCTTCCTTGCCACAGACGGAATTCTTGACCTCTGCCTCAACGTAACCGACGGCCTCGTTGTAAACGAGAAGGTCATCGAGAAGGACATAAAGCGCGAGCTTCCCTTCATGGCGACGGAAAACATTATGATGGATGCCGTAAAGAACGGCGGAAACCGTCAGGTGCTCCACGAGGAAATCAGAAAGCTTTCCATGGAAGCCGGAATAAACGTAAAGCAGAAGGGCCTCGAAAACAATCTTTTCGAGCTCATCGCAGATTCGGATGCCTTTGATCTCTCTGCCGAGGAGCTCAGCGGCTACATGAACCCCGCCGATTATACCGGCCGCTCCTCCGAGCAGGTCGAGCGCTTCATCGCGGACTTTGTCGAACCCGTACGCGAGGCCAACCGCGACATTCTCGGCCTCACCGCTAAAATTTCTGTCTGAAACAAAAGGAATATAACAGTATGGATAAAATTCTGGTGCTGGATTTCGGCGGACAGTACGATCAGCTCATTGCCCGCAGAGTAAGAGCCGAGAGCGTATATGCCGAAATCAAGAATTTTGACCAAATTACAATCGACGGGATAAAGGCCGCAGGATACAAGGGAATTATTTTCACCGGCGGTCCCAACAGTGTTTACGATCCCGCATCTCCCCATTACGATCCCGAAATTCTGAACCTCGGAATTCCGGTGCTCGGAATCTGCTACGGCCACCAGCTCATGGCTTATATGGCCGGAGGAACAATCGCTTCCGCCGAAAATGCCAGCGAATACGGAAAGACCACGGTATTTGCCGATGAATGTCCTCTGTTCGACGGTGTCCCGCGCGAGAGCATTTGCTGGATGAGTCACACCGATTACGTCCGCGAGCTCCCCGCAGGCTTCAGGACCACAGCCGTCAGCGCAAGCTGCTCTTGCGCCGCGATGGCGAACGAGGTCCGCGGTCTTTACGGCGTTCAGTTCCATCCTGAAGTAACCCATACCGCATACGGAACAAAGATCATTTCAAACTTTGTCTTCAAGGTCTGCGGATGCGAGAGAAACTGGAAGATGGACGATTTCGCCGAAAAATCCATCGCTGATTTCAGGGAATCACTTGCCGGAAAGAAGGTCCTTCTGGCCCTCTCCGGAGGCGTGGACTCCTCCGTCGCCGCCGTTCTGCTGAACAAGGCCATCGGCCAAAATCTTGTCTGCGTATTCGTTGACCACGGTATGCTCAGAAAAAATGAGGGAGACTACGTCGAATCCCTCTTCAAGGGCAAGTTCGGTATCAACCTCATCCGCGTTAATGCCGGAGAGCGCTTCCTCGGCAAGCTCAAGGGAGTAACCGAGCCCGAGAAGAAGCGCAAGATCATCGGCGAGGAATTCATCAGAGTATTCGAAGAGGAAGCCCGCAAGCTCGGCGACGTCACCGTTCTCGCTCAGGGCACCATTTACCCCGATGTCATCGAAAGCGGAAAGGGCAAATCAGCCACCATCAAGAGCCACCACAACGTCGGAGGTCTGCCGGAGCGCATGAGCTTCGAATCAATCGTCGAGCCCCTGAGACTTCTCTTCAAGGACGAGGTCAGAAAGATCGGACTTGAGCTCGGCCTTCCTGCCGAGATGGTCTTCAGACAGCCCTTCCCGGGTCCCGGCCTCGCCGTGCGCTGCCTTGGCGAAATTACCGAGGAAAAGCTCAGTCTCTTAAGAGAAGCCGATGCAATCTTCAGAGAAGAAGTCGCCCGCGGCAAGTGCGAGGGTATGGCAAATCAGTATTTCGCCGCCATCACCGAGACAAGATCCGTCGGTGTTATGGGAGACTTCAGAACATACGGCCGCACCATCGTGCTTCGCTCCGTCACCACCGATGACTTCATGACCGCCGAGTGGACAAGACTCCCCTACGAAGTCCTCGAGGCTGCAAGCAGCCGCATCGTCAACGAAATCAAGGGCATCACCCGCGTAGTTTACGATATCACCTCCAAGCCCCCGGCAACCGTAGAGTGGGAGTGATCTCACCGGGCTTGCAAAGGCCAAAAAAGCCCTATTTTAGGGGGTTTTTGAGCATTTCCGAATTTGCCAACTCATTTTTGCAACACTTTTGCAACACGCCCGCGCAAAAAAAGTTTTGCAACACGCGGAATAGTGTAAGCTGGCTTGCTGAAAAACCGGCATTTTGAACGAGTTGAAGAGAGTCAGTTAACCGTTAACCCGGTCTGCTGACTCTCTTTTTCTTGATCACATATAGATTATTGGGATGACACGCGCCCCATATCTGAGGAGCCTTATTATGTCAATCATTCTTTACAACTGCGATACGCCCGGAATAATCAATCCGATAAGCCTTTCACAGGAAACATCCCGGTTTATCGGGATGTTAAATCGCACATTTTTGATGACCGAAAAAAGCCGTATTATTAAGCAAAAGATTATGAAATAATGGCAGGTCAAAAGCACACGTTATTTCAGAAACATATTGACTTTCTGAAATAACAGTGATATAATATGACTGTTATTTCAGAAAGTAGGCATGAAAATGAATCAATCCGGAATATATATAAATAACCTGTCCGGAGATATGGCATATCAGTCATTCAAACCAAATCCATTGCCGCCGGTAAATGGCATCGAGATATCCGAAAGAATGCTTAAGCTTGTATCAGAGGCAAATACAAAACTTGCCGAATTGAATACAGCAGGCAATTTGATTCCGAACGCGGATCTTTTTATCTCTATGTATGTTCGGAAAGAGGCATTGATTTCTTCTCAAATTGAGGGGACACAGTGCACATTGGATGACCTTCTTGATCCGTATAATGAAATAGCCGTAAATCCGGATGTTTCAGACGTTATCAATTATGTCAATGCGGTCTCCTTTGCGATAAACAGACTGAAGGAATTACCCTTGTGTTTACGCCTTATAAGAGAAACGCATGCGGTCCTTTTGAATAATGTAAGAGGTGAAGAAAAGAATCCGGGAGAATTCAGACGGTCGCAAAACTGGATTGGCGCGGCGGGCTGCTCTATAAAAGATGCAAGATATATTCCTCCGAATGTCGATGACATGAACGAGTGTATGTCACAGCTGGAAAGGTATATAAACGAGTCCGATGAATATGACGCCCTGATTCGTGCTGCGCTCATTCATTATCAGTTTGAGACCATTCACCCATTCCTGGACGGAAACGGAAGAATCGGCCGCCTGCTGATACTGTTGTATTTGATGGAGCAAAAGCGCATAACGAAGCCTATTCTGTATATTTCGTATTTTCTTAAAAAGAATCAGCTGGAATATAATGACAGAATATCCGAAGTCAGAAGAAGCGGAAACTACGGGCAGTGGATCATGTTCTTTCTGGAAGCCGTATCAAGCGCTTGTGAAGACTCGCTGAAAACGATTACTGCACTTTCGCAGCTGCACGAAAAAAATCTTACGGTTATTCCGCATACCGCACGAAGCACCGATAACTCACATCAGTTGTTTGATTATATCGAGCAGCATCCGATTATCGATATCGGAAAAACAGCAAAGGCTTTGAATCTCAGTTATAATACGGTTTCCGCATTGGTAACGAAATATGAAAAACTCGGTATACTGAACAAAACAACCAACAAGTCGAGAAACAGGGTTTACGAGTATACGGATTATCTGAACATACTGAGAAAAGATACCTGACCGGCTCCGATTAAAATCGGTGGTTATTTGAGCGGAATGCCTTCGGCGATGACTCTGTCATCATCGATGACAAGCGAACCTGAACAGAGGCCTTAGCAATCCGGATTATTTAAAACACAAATCAGGGATAAAAACATGTCGAAGAAGAAAGAAAACACAGCAAACAATCATGCAGTAGTAATCAGAGCACTGATAAACCTGAGTTTTATCGTGCTTGGTCTGATTGCGGTATTCTCGTTCATGGCATATATGCAGCATGAATACTCGGTAAGAAAGTCGAATCAGACCGCGGCAGCGGCACTGGACACAATCATTGAAACGCTTGGCAGCAATTCGGAAAAGATTGAAGCGCTGAGAGAACGCTATCATTCGGATAACAGGACTGTACTAAATGATATCAGCACTTTGATGAAGAGCGAGCATTACATCTCGCTCAGCACCGTCGGCACGGCAGAACGGTGCTCTGTCATGAAGCAGCTTTCCGCAGCGGTAGGCGATTCGGGCTTTCTCGTCGTCATCGATAAGGACGGAACCATCCTTATGTCTCCGGAGGAAAGCGCTATCGGCAGCAACATTGTTGCCAACGGAAGCATCAACGGCGATGATCTCGCATTCCTTCTCAATTCATCAGGCTCAGACTACTCCAAAAATCAGATAATCGGCACACCTGCCGGAACGAATGTTAAAGCATATTTTTACGGCTGCCCCATCACTGAGCCGTATTATCTCATTTATGCTGTGGATTCTCTCGAGCTCGATAAGCAGTTCGATGCTCTGAAGGAAATAAAACCGATTCTTTCCAGCGTAGTCGTCGGAAACGACGGCTTCGTGTTCGCTGTAGATACCTCCACAGGCCTTTTCATGCACTTCGATGACGGAAAGGACTGCCTTGACGGCCATAAGTTCGAGGATTCCGGTCTTTCCTCAGAAGCCCTAGGAGACCGTTACAGCGGCATCCAGAACATAAACGGCACGGAATACCAGTGCCTCTCCAGAACCTATTCCTCTCCTATTTACGGAGAATATACGGTAATTACAGCAGTCTGCCCCGCAGAAAGCATTTTCTCCAAGGACAAAACAACCATCAATCTGACTGCCGCAACATTCTTTATCTGCTCCGGAATAATACTGTTTTACGCAATGATGCTTCAGGCGGATCCCGACCAGATGGCTCATTACGACGAGCACGTTTTCTCGGGCAAGGAAGCCTACAAGGAAAGCCGCAGAAAGCCTCTGAACACCATTCATAACATACGCGTGTTCAAGATACACGGCAAAAACGTATATCTCAAATTCGGAATTGCAGAAAAGCTCGCCCCCATCATCGCTATTTCTTCACTGCTTGTGTTTGCGATTTCCTGGAACTCTCAGACCCTGACAGAAATATCGAACGGCATGGAGCTGTCATCGACGACAGTCAGGCAGATGTCGGCCATGTTCAGCAACCGCGCCGACAGCTCTGAAATAATCATGAACCGTTACCAGAATCAGTATCTGGCAAAGCTCAGGCTTGCTTCCTTCATTATGGAGGAGGATCCCTCTGTCCTTTATATGCTCAACGACGGTGACGAGGCCGACGGTGTCCGTGTTCATACCGACAAAGAGCTGAAGGCCATCCTCGATGATTACGGAGGCCCGGTCAAGTCTCTTTCGAATTCCGAAATGCTCGGAACTCTCGCCGGAAACAACGGTTTTGACTATCTGGCCGTTTACGATGATAAAGGCCGCACGGTAGCCGTAAATACGGACCTCTGGTACTTCGTACTCAGCCATAACGCGGACTATCAGTCGGAGGCGTTCCTTGACATCATCTCGGGATGCACCGTCAGCTTTCTCCAGAGGGCCCGCCTCGACTACAGC
>JAKSPQ010000005.1 GCA_024404665.1 Clostridia bacterium | reverse complement strand
CTGCCGGAAGCTCATACGTAGCTGTCGAAAACGGTAAAATCCGCGCATGCGTCGGAGCTTTCGATCACGATATTTCCGTCTGCGGCGAACGCATCGCAACACGCGGAATAGGGAACGTTGCCGTACATCCGTACGAGCGCTCCAGAGGCTTCATGAGAAAGCTCATGAATATGGCGGTTGAAGATATGAAAAAGGACGGCATTGCCCTTTCCGTACTCGGCGGACGCCGTCAGAGATATATGTATTTCGGCTATGACAGAGGCGGAACCGTTTATTCGATGAGCTTCAATTCCGATAATATCAGACATACCTTCGGTAAAGGCTATGATCCTTTTTTTGCCTTCAGACGAGTGTCGTCGCCTGACGACAGCGCTCTTGCGGATATCCGTCTTCTTTCGGAATCATATCCGCTCTTTGCTATAAGACCCGAAGGAAGAAGATATTTCGAGACGCTCGTAAGCTGGGGCGACAAAGTCTGCGTTTTTACGCATGACGGCGAATTTGCCGGGTATTGCCTGTATAATGACACTACCGTCTCGGAGGTTCTTCTGACCGAAAAATACAGAAGCGATTTTGCCTTGTTCGTTCGTGATTTCTTCGGCTTTATCGGAAAGGGAGGACTTAAAGTCAAGTTGCCTCTGTATCTTTCCGATTACTTTAACCGGATTAAAACGGTCGGAGAGAGCTACAGCCTCGAAATCTGCAAATCCTTCTGCGTTCTGAATTTCAAAAAGGTTGCCGGCGCATTTATGAAGCTCGCCTCAACCGTCTGCCGTCTCCCCGACGGTGAGCTCGCCGTAAGCATAGACGGCATCGGCGGCAGAGAAAACCTGCTTTTCGCGGTCCACGACGGCGTACCGAGCGTTACGGAAGCTGTCGGTCCCTGTGACATGAATCTCACTCATTTTGAAGCCATGAATCTTTTCTTTGCATCGACGGATCCTTCCCGCCTTGAGCTTCCGGGCTTTGCCAGAGCCTGGTTACCGCTGCCTCTGGCTATATATCATGCCGATACGGTCTGATTCTCCGATAAAACTGACGGGCTGGTATTCGGGAGACAATGAAAGACTGTTCAAAATGATGAGCATATTCCTGAATCTTGCCGCCGATTATGTCGAGCCCGATATGATAGAAGCGATAACGGGCGGGGATAAAACACAGACGGAATATGCCTTTGCCTCCATTGCTGCCGCAGCCTGCGGACTTGACGTGTACGGAAACAACGCCGACAGAAGGTTCTTTAAAAACAGATTTCTCGGCATGTTCAGGCTGCTGGACATATCGGAATACAAGTCAAATCCGTATTACAGGAACATAAAACTTCCGGAGGGCGATGCCGCCGGAGGGAAATGGACCTTCGGAAAAAGAATATGCAAGCCATATGAGGCCTTTGTCTACGATGATCCGGATATATCCGTGTCTCCTTCGGGCGAGGTTCTCGTAACTCCTAAAATCGGGTTCTTTGATGAGGCTTACGAATACCATGCCGTTCTTGAAAACGGAAGAGAGTGGATGACGCTCCTGCCCAACGAAACCAACACTTCGGCATATGCCGTGGAAAGGGCCCGCGGACGGGTTCTGACCTTCGGTCTGGGGCTCGGCTACTATGCATATATGGCATCTGAAAAGCCTGAAGTCAGCTCCGTCACCGTTGTTGAGAGGGACAAAAATGCAATCAGCCTTTTCAGAGAATATGTTTTGCCTCAGTTCCGCGAAAAGGAAAAAATCGAAATAATTTGTGCCGATGCTTTCGAATATGCCGAAAAGACAATGCCCAACGGAAATTTCGATGTTGTATTCACAGACATCTGGCACGACCCCTCTGACGGAGCGGAGCTCATGCTCAAAATGAAGACGCTGGCTGAAAAAGCTCCGGGGCCAGAGTATATTTACTGGCTCGAGAATACCGTTAACCTGTATCTTTGATAATATCCGCAGAAAAAACGTCGGGGCACCCGCAGATAAAGCAGGTGCCCTGGTTTTTTCGCCCGAACCGGAGAATCTCCGTTCGGGCTTTCATTTTCCGTGAAGCATTAACACGATAAAAGAATCTTAAATCTTTATTTCAACAGCTTCGCCGTATGCAAGCGGGAAGACGCATATTCTGTCGGGACGTTTCCCGCAGATTCTTTCCAGAGCCATCGCATAGTACGACAGCTGTTCACCGTGCCTTTCGCTCATTACCTCAGCGACCGTTCCTCTGTCCGACATTTCCGCCTTTGTCAGTCTGTCCGTCTTATAGTCGCACAGTATTAGTTCGCCGTCTTTCATTCTGAAAAACAAATCTATGACTCCCTGGACTGCGATTTTTTCGTCTTCCAGCTCCTTTTTTCTCTGAGGAACGGTCGTAAATCTGTCAGCGGGGAGAAAAATGTTGAATCTTGTCTCGCGATGCGTTTCCGTAGCGTTTTTCAGAAGCTTAAAGAAGGCAGATGAAGTGAACGCAACAACCTCGTTCATTCTTATAAGCTTCGCTGCCTCCTCCGGTATAAAGCCCTGAGTGACGAGCCTTGCGGCTTCATCGGCGACGGAGCCGGGGGTACCGTCGAGCTTTTCAAAATTACAGAACTGCAGGAAAAGATGTGTGGCCGTTCCTTTGTCCGCGGCGGTGTTTATATCGGAGTCGCTCATGAAGGACGGCTGCACGCGGTTTTCGCGTTCGGCCTGAATCAGAGCGGTTATATCGGTAAAACCGTCTGCATCGGCACCGGAATCGGAAGAAACATCCGTAAGCGCGTCAGGGAAAAGAACCGAAACGGAAAGCTTTGAAGGCAGTGATGACGATGCCCTGTAGGGATATTCATACTCAAAGCGTTTTTTCAGTATTTCCTTAAGTCTCTCTGTATACTCACGGTCCTTTTTTTCAGATGCTTCTTCAGATGCTTTTTCAGAAGGAGCGATGCTCTCGGACAGCATGTCGGATTCTGCGCCGTTTTTTACGGAATAGGAGCTTCCGACATCGGTAATAGCCGATTCTTCTTTGTTCGTCACAGTGCCGTCATCAAAGGATTCCTCACTGCCAAAGCGGTTTTCGGTGACCGTATAGCAGTCACCGGAGGAAAATCCTGAGGTTGCCGCGGATATCCATCCCGCCCAGGAGCCGACGTTAAGAATCTGCTCACGTCCTTCTATTGCAAAGGCATCCCTTCCGTTGGATTTAAGCTTATCTATGAACCCCTCTTTTCCGGAGGCGGAAACGTAAAGAACATCCCGGGCTCTCGTAAGAGCAACGTACAGCACGCGGATTTCCTCCTCTGCCGAAAGCTCGCGCAGCCTCGAGGCAGCCGTCATGCGGACGATATTGTCGACAGACGAGAGGCCGGTCGCATCGGTCTGTCTGACGGAGAGTCCCAGGTTGTCCGAATTCGTTATGATAAGAGGCTCGTTTGTTTCTCTTGTATTAAAGTCGGCTGCGGTTCCGGCCAGAAAAACTACGGGAAATTCAAGTCCCTTTGATTTGTGTACGGTCATGAGCTGCACACTGTCTCCGCCGGGCTGATTGTCTGATTTTACGGTGGATCCTCTCTCAATGAGATTGCTGATATATCTTACGAAATCGTGAAGTGTTCTGTAATCCGATGCTTCGTAATTCAGCGCAAGAGAGTAGAGATGCTCGAGATTTTTCCGTCTTTCCGCCGGGGTTTTGTTTCTTCCGTTTTTATCGGCTCCGGCAAATTCTATGGCATCGGTCTCTTTCCATAATGACCGTATGAATCTCGAAAGGGGCTCGAGCTCGGCTCGCTTTCTCATCGACATCAGTCTGTCCCTGGCGCATCCGCATTTGGTTCTCAGCTCTTCGGGGAGATTTTCGTCATCGACGGCGCATTTCACCGCCGAATACAGCGACATGTTTCCGAAGCACTTTCTGACGGTAACAAGGTCGTCAAGCGTCAGTCCGAAAACGGGAGAGCACAGAGCTCCGGCAAGGGGAATGTCTCTCATCGGATTGTCTATTGCGGAAAGAAGAGCGAAGAACAGGCTGACTTCGGCGTTCTCGAAAAGATCGTCTCCGTCGCAGTCAGAGTTGGGAATGCCTTCCGCCGTGAGCAGGGCGGAAGCACGGCCGAGAATCTTCCGGTTTCTTGCGAGTATCGCGAAATCTCCCCACGAATAGAGCTTTCCGTCGGCTCTGAGGGAATTATGCTTCAGCTTCTTTATTCTTTCTACGATGTCGCGTAGCTCGAGCTCAGTGTGGTCGGGGCCTTCCTTCGTGGTTTCAGTCAGTATGACGGCCGTTTTGTAATTGCCGATGTCGTTGGCTCCGGCCGGGAAAGCCGGAGGAGTGTCGTATTTCCTTGAGAAAATGAGGTCGTCCTCTTTCCTGTAGCCGATGCCTGCGCCGTTCTCCTCCGTAGATGAGAACAGAAAACCGCAGACGAGGTTCGTAAAATCAATGACGCTTTCGGCGCATCTGAAGTTCTCCGACATATAAATTGCGCCCGGGGCGCCGTCGGCAGTATCGTCTCCGAGAATGGGATATTCGTCTCTGTAAGCCGAAAATACCGTAGGCTCTGCACCGCGGAAGGAATAAATGCTCTGTTTAATGTCGCCGACGATGAAAAGATTTGTCCCGTTTGATATTGTTCTGAAGATAATGTCCTGTGTTTCGTCCGTATCCTGGTATTCGTCCACGAAGATGTGCGTGTACTTCTGTCTTTCCGCCTCCGCGATATCCGTGGGATTACCGTTTTCGTCGATCAGAAGCCGTAATGCGCAGCGCTTTAGGTCTGAGAACTCAAGTATATTACGTGATTTCTTCTTTTCGGACAGCGCTTCGGAATAAGCGGAGACAGCCGTGAAGGCTTCTTCGCAGAATACGGCGCAGCTCTCCATTGCGGCGGATATTTCGGAATCTGGCTTTGACAGAATTCCGTTTACAATAGAAGAAATGAGCGTTCTGTTCTTTTTTCTGAGAGCGGCAACCTTTTCCGTAAAGTCGCTTTTGTCCTTCTGGCGTATGCTGCCGAGCTTCTGAGGCTTGAATGCTGCGAGCTTGTCTCTTATACGGTTATAGCCTCCGGTCGTTAGCAAAGACAGGCATTCCTTTATGAATAAGTCATCGGAATCCGTAGCTTCGCGGTATGGCTCTGCCTCCGGATGTGAGTTTATCAGCTCTCTTATGGCACCGGAGCGGTTTTCGGCGCCTCTGAGAAGAGATGAAAGCCTCTTCCGGCATACTTTTCCCGCTCTGGAATCAAAGAATTCTCCTTTTGCCTCTTCACGGTAAAGGAACGCATATTTTTTAAGCGCGTTTATTCCGTCGGGATTCTTTGACAGCGCGTTGTCGAGCATAATGAGATATTCCGATATGCCGAGCTCGCCTCTGGCGGATGTGAGTGTCTCCGCAAAATGCCTAAAGCTTTTTTCTGCCGCAAACAGATATTCGGTTACATCGGCCGCTGTTTCCTTTTTAAGAAGCGCGGTTTCGCCCTCGTCGGCGATTCTGAACACCGCAGGAAGAGAGGCACGCTGAAAATTTTCCCTTGCCAGACGCAGATAATAGGAGTCTATCGTGCAGATGTCGGCGGCTCCGACCGATGTCAGCTGTGACATGAGCCTTGCGCTGTCGGGAGACTGCCCGGCTGCCGCGGTCAGGGCATCCGTAATTCTGCTTTTCAGCTCCGCTGCGGCGGCTCTGGTAAACGTTACGACCAGCATTTCCGAAATATCCGCGGGTTCGTTTTCGTCCGTGAGCAGTGAAATGATTCTCTTTGTCAGCGTAGCTGTCTTGCCCGAGCCTGCCGCAGCAGATATCATAAGGCTTCTGCCGCGGGTTTCAACCGCGGCCTTCTGTGATTTAGTAAGTTCCATCAGTCCTCTGTTTCATTGATGCCGTCGTATTTTACCGATGAACGGCATATTCCCGAATAACTGCAGTATCTGCAGCTGTCGCTTCCGTTTGACGGACGGGCAGCCGCATAGCCGCTTTTCATTTTTTCGGCTGTGTCGGTTATAATTCCGGACACCGTATCCTTGAATTCTTTGAATTCCTCCTCCGTGACCGTAGAGGAGGATTTTGAGGTTTTCATAAGATATCTGTTTTCGTTATTTCCTGAGAGTCTGCATTCGTTTCCTTCAACGACAATTCCCGAACGGGACAGTGTTTCCGAGGCTTTATTTACGGCTTCGGCTTCGGTTTCCGGCAGCTCCTTGAGTCTTTCGGCGTTGCAGCTGAGATATTCGAAGGCAGCTTCCTTGGGTTTTCCTCCGAAAAATGAGGAGTTTCCGTCCTTTGTCAGCGAGAGCATATACAGCAGAAGCTGAAGGTTTTTTCCGTCTGCTATATCGGATACCCTGAATTCCTTGGAGCCTGTTTTGTAGTCTACAGCCTTTATGTATGCCACTCCGTCCCTGCGGCACACATCGATTCTGTCAACCTTGCCTATGAACGATACCGAGCCTCCGTCTGACAGGGGGAAGGAAATCGGAGGGAATTTTCCGGGACCTATTTCGAGCTCGAAGTGTTCCGGCAAAAAGTCAGATCCTCTGATTTCCTTTGAAACATCGTCCGAAATAACGGCTGCCAGAAGTCGGAGTCTTTCTGAAAGATGGGAAACGAGACCTGTTCTTGAAGGGGTTCCGGGAGGCGCAATCTCATCGATGACGCTTTCGGAAACCGAGGCGAGAAGAGCCCGGTTATCCTGCTCGGGAGGGTACACGCCGCCTCTGACTGTATATATTTCCTTTAAATAACGCTCGAGAATGGCGTGGACATAGGTTCCTATTCCCGCATACGAAAACTCAGCAGGGGACGAATCTCCGAGCCTCAGTATTTTTTCGCATGCATATTTGAACGGACAGTCAAGATACAATTCGAGCTGGCTCTGAGACATAAGCATGTCCTTGCCGTATGCGAGCTTTACGGTGCCCGCAGTAAGGGCGGACGCTTCAGCCGAACGACCGGCGGGACCGCATTCCTCCCCGGCTTTTCCGAGACGCCGACTGCGGTTCCGTTCAGGAGAGGGAGCCATGCTTTCGCAACGGAGCGTGAAGCGATACGTATCTCCGGGCAGTCCGATGTGACGGTTTCGTCGATGCCGGGAAGCATACGTCGGATTTTGGATACGGGTACGGACGGCGTGTCCTTGGTCCGGAATATGAAAAGCTTATCTGAGGCCTGAGCAGCGGCACGTCTGAAATAATACAGCTCGTCAGAAGCTGCCGAGGTCCTGTCGCTGAGGCTTATTCCGGGGGTTGACATAAGCTCGCTTCTGTCTTCGTCGGAGAGCAGTCCTCTTCCTGAGGGCGTTGCAGGAAACGTGCCGTCCTTTACTCCCAGAAGCATTACGCACGCAGGGGATTCGGCTCTTAATAAGTCGGCCGATGAAAACGTAACGGCGTCCGAGGAGGCCGGAATGCTTCCTATTTCTGATGCCTCAAGAATAGCGGCAAGTGCTGCGGTAAACTCATGAACCGAGGGCTTTTGCGCGTCGCCGTATGCATCGGAAAGCTCCTCCAGAGCCTTTGTGAAGGCGCTGAAGGTATGCGCAAGCTCATTGGCTTCTCCGCGTCTGCCTTCCTTCAGCGCAAGTGTGGCTTCGGCAAGCAGGCGGTCCTTTATGTCAAGTCTTAACAGATAGCTGTATATCGCACGGCATATTCCGCGGCAGTCCTCTGCGGCGTTTACGGCTTCTCCGAATTCCGATAAAGAAGAGGTAATCTCTTTTCGGACTTTATTTGCGGTCTGAAGCACGCGTCTGTCGTATTCTGTGAATTCGGCCTCGTAGCCCGAGGGATTCATAACGAAGTCTCCGGAGGTAAAGCCTTTGCCCGATATCCTCCATTTATCCGCGTATGCAACGAAAATGTCGGCGGAATCGGAATCTATGCCGCAAAGCCCCGTCCTTAAGTGCGACGTGACGTCCTCCCGGAGCCAGCCGTATTCTATGATTCTGAGCGCCGAAAGCACAAGCCTTGCGGGAGACGTCAGAGACAGCGGCTGCTTGTCCGAAATCCAGAAGGGAACACCGGCTTCTTCAAAGGCCGCATCGATGATTCCCTTGTAGGCCTCGGGGTTCCTGGATACAAGAACTATATCACGGCAGCGCATGCCGTCCTCGATGAGCTTTCGGGACAGCCCGGCTGCGAACTCGGCTTCATCGAAGATGTTTTCAGCGGTAATAACGGAAACCGAACCGTCACGCTTATCTCCTCCCGTATGGTTGTCCCACAGTCCGTCGGCGACAAGCGCGAGGTCCCCGTGGGAGGCTCTTTTGTTTTCATCGAGGATAAGCGTTGATGTGGGAAGCCCCGTGGCTGCGGCATCGGCTCTCAGCCTGTCGGACATACGCCTTAAGGATACGGTATCGGTTCCGCGGTGCGACGGGGATGGAAGAGGTACCGAAACGACAGTCCTGTCGGCCTGTGAAAAAATGCTTTTTATTATTCTGTGCTGAACTCCTGTAAGGCCGGAAAAGGAATCGATATATACGTGCGAGCCTTTGAAAAAAGCGTTCTTCTCAAGACAGTCCGCAAGCTTTTCGGTGTCCGAATCCGTGTCTCCCGCCCCCTTTGAAAGCTCCTTGAAGGCGGCGGCGCAGGTCAGAACCGCCGAGAGCTTGGATGCCAGGGGAGCCTTGGCGGAAGCGGCGATTTTCTCCAGCTCCTCAAACGGTAATCCGCAGTTTCCGAGCTCCTTTACTGTTTTCAGCATAAGGTCGGGGAAGCCCTTATCGGATTTTGCCGCTTCCTCGTACTCTCCTAGCAGATGCGCGGTTTTTGACAGTGCCCTCATCATAAGTACCTTTTTGGTTCCCGGGGAGAGGGTTTTATACGTAATTCCGCCGTATTCTCTGAAAACACGGTTGCTCATTCTGGAAAAATTCAGCACCTCGAATGTAAGCTGAGCTGAATCCGGCAGTCTTTCAAGGGCCTGCTTTTCGGTGGATACCGCAGCCTGCTCCGGAACGATGAGAAAGCTCCTTATACCGGCCGACGCATCCTTTTTAAGTGATTCGTATATGTATTCTGTTTTTCCGGTTCCGTGATTTCCGTAAACGAATTCAATCATTGTGTCTGTTTTTCTCCATAAGTTCGATATTCCTGAGAATTACCGATACGGGTCTCCAGGAATAAGCTCTTGTCTTCAGGTCCTCCGCATCGGCAAGAGTTTCCGCCGTGGGAGAGGGGATGGGGTTATCGTAAAAAAACTCAATCGGGGTATATATTGTTCCCGCTTCCCGGGCTTTTTCCGTATGTGGGCAAACCTCCTGACAGATGTCACAGCCCCAGACCGAGCCGTACTTCAGAACCATCCGTTCTTCCTCAGGCGTAAGAGAGCCCTTCTTCTGCGTTACGGCAGAGAGGCAGCCGTTCTCAAAGCCGTATGGGCAGGCTGCCTTGCAGTGTCCGCAGTGTGCGCAATAACGGGGCTCGTCGGAAGGCGTATGGGGCAGCAGATCCGTGATGAGTTCAAAAAGAAAAACATAAGAGGAGTATTCCTCCGTAATCAGCATTCCGTTTCTTCCGATGATGCCGAGTCCTGCCTTGGCGGCCGCATCCCTCTCGTCGATGGGGGAATTGTCTCCGAATACTGCAAAGCCCGATGAAGGATACAGCCTTTTTGCTTCATCGATGATTATCTCGCCGATTTCCTTTATGAAAAGATGGTAGTCACGGCTTACGGCATAGGCTGACACGGTTCTGTCACCATCGCAGGCAGGGGTATAGTAGGGAATAATGCCCATGCAAACCGAACGCGGCTCAAAGCCCGCCTGCTGAAGCTTGTATGCGCGTGTAAGACGGCAGCTTTCTATCGGAATCCCGGCAGCCTTAATGCCGTATTTCTGCATTATCCGTATAACCCCGGAGCAGGCAGCGGTGTTTAAGATGTTGTCTGTATTTATGCTTTTCATTTTTGTTTTTCCTCCGCTTCGCCCCCCGGCAAAGCCTGTTTTTTAATAAGATTTTTCTCACAATGATTAATAATGCGGATGTGCACGCAGCTTATCATTTTTCACTGCGATTTTTTGTATTTTCGTATATACGTATATAATTATATCATACCTAATAATAAAAAGTCAATAACCGACGGAAACGTGTTGTCGGGCATTCTTTCCGCGACACGGAAGCTTCGAAAAATGCTTTTTCGGCCGGTCGGTATGAAAATAAAAAAAAATGATAAAAAAACATAGCAGAATTTGTTATCTTTCAACGACTATTTAAAACAACATCAAACAATGTTCACAATTCTGTTGTATAATATTTCTGCAAATCCAGAGAAGGAGTGTTTTTTACTATGGATAATAACATTAACGATAACCGTAATCCGGATGGTACCGATTACCCAAATTCCATCGGAAATTACGGTGCGGTTTATTCGAGAAACGAATCCGGTGAGTATACGTACACGCCGTATACACAGTCGGTGCCCGGAACGAACGGCGCTCAGCATACCGCCGGTACGGCTGCAGGACCCGCAAAAAAACGCAGGACGGGTTTGATTATCGGGATTACCTGTGCAGTGCTTGCCTGCATTACGGCCTTCTTCGCCGCAGGAGCGGGACTCATCATTCTTTCGGGCAAATACCTTTCTATCGTCGGAGACAAAAATGAATCGACTCAGCTGCCATCGGGCGGAGAAGTGTCGGTGCCCGTCGGCTCCATTCAGGTTTCCGACAGAAAGGACCCCGATGTTCTTCTGACCGAAATAAAGGCAGGGGAGCTTATGAACGTTGCCCAGGTTGTGGCCAAGGTTAAGGACTCGGTAGTGGAAATAACAACCGAGACCGTTACCGGCGGTTCCGGAATATACAGCCAGTACGTTGTAAGCGGAGCAGGAAGCGGAGTAATTATCTCCGATACCGGTATTATAATCACGAATAACCACGTCATAAGCGGTGCAACCAAGATCACGGTAAGACTTACGGACGGTACTGAGTTTACCGCCAAGCTTATCGGAACAGATCCCGACGCCGACATCGCTGTCATCTCGGTCAATCCCGCGGGCAAGCACCTTACCGCCGCAGTCCTCGGCAAAAGCAATCTTCTCGTCGTCGGCGAGGAAATCGTTGTTATCGGCAATCCTCTCGGAGAGCTCGGCGGAACCGTAACAAACGGCATCATTTCCGCAACCGAGCGTGAAGTCATCGTGGAATCCAGCGGAACAATGACTCTGCTTCAGACCAATGCCGCGGTAAACCCCGGAAACTCCGGCGGCGGAATGTTCAATCTTTACGGAGAACTTGTCGGCATCGTCAATGCAAAGTCATCAGGTGACAATATTGAGGGAATCGGTTTCGCAATCCCCGTGAATACCGCATGGGCTGTAGCAGACGAGCTTATAAACTACGGATACGTCAAAGGACGCGCAACCATCGACATTCAGGTCCTTGAGGTTACGAATCCTCTGTACGCCAGATATTATTTCGGCTCGTCCGCACTCGGAGTATACGTATTCGAAACCAAGGAGGCCCTCGGCCTCGAATACGGCGACAGAATAGTGTCGTACAACGGAATTGAAGTCAGCTACGCTTCGGAGCTCAAGGCCCTTCTCAAAAAGAGCAATGTCGGAGACAAAGTTACTCTTATAGTTATGAGAGGAGGCCGCTCCGTAACCGTGGAGGTAGAGCTCGTCGAAAAGACCCCTGAGCTTAATCAGAACAGCAAGTCTTAATTATTTCAATTGTGAGGATTTATCAATGTATACGATTTTAATCGCCGATGATGAAGCCGGCATCCGTTCAATAGTCAGAAAATATGCGGAATGCGAAGGCGATGGGGTTAAGGAAGCCTCTGACGGCATGGAAGCCGTAACCATCTGCAAAGACGAAAAGGTTGACATAGTCGTTATGGACATTATGATGCCGGAACTCGACGGTTTTTCCGCGGTAAGGGAAATCAGAAAGTTTTCCGCCGTTCCGATTATTATGCTTTCCGCAAGGGGAGAGGAATACGATAAAATCAACGGCTTCTGCCTGGGAGCCGACGATTACGTTGTCAAGCCCTTTTCTCCCAAGGAGCTGCTCCTCAGAGTGGAAGCGATTCTCAAGAGGAGAGTAACCGCAAACGAGGCGGCAACAAGTGAAAAGAAGCACGAAATCATCGAAATGGACGGCGGCGGCTTAAAGGCGGACCTGACCGCAAGAATCGTTTACATAGACGGTCAGCGCATCGATATGTCCCCGAAGGAATACGAGCTGTTCTTCTACATGCTCAACAACCGCAATATTGCACTTTCCAGAGAAAAGCTTATCAGCGATGTATGGGGCTATGATTTTTACGGAGACGCAAGAACGCTTGATACGCATATCAAGCTGCTGCGCAAGTCTCTCGGTAAGTATTCCGAATATATCGTTACTCTGCGCGGAATAGGCTACAGATTCGAGGGAAGAGCTTGAAGCGGGCCGAAAAAACCAAATACAGCTTCGGAATCAAAGGCAGGATAGTACTTTACTTTACTGCCTTTGTTTTGCTGATGCTGGTTATTATATTCGTTGTTCAGATAGCGCTCGTCAGATCCTTTTACTCAAGAACGAGACTGCGCGAGCTCGATAAGATTTCTTCTATGCTGTCGGTTTGCGCAGGATCCGAGAACGTGGAGGAGAGGGCGTACTCACTTGCCGCCAACTATAAAATCTGTGTTCTGATATTTGAAACGGGCAGTATCGGCAATGGATCCGAGACCGTATCGGTAGAGTCGTCACCCGTGTGTATAATTCACCATCTTCCGGACAACATTCTCGAACAGTATTATGAGAAGGCTTTGGCTAACGGCGGAAAAACCGTGGATACCTTCGGTATGTACCGTCCGGACGGAACCGATGATGCTCCCGAACCTTCGAAAGGGAGTATCGGACGTCACGGAGGACTGATAAAGGCAGTATCCGTAAATATTGCCGACGGTGCCGACGGTAAGAAATACGTTGTTTTTGTAGATTCCGAGTTTACGCCGTACAAGACGGTTGACAGCCTTATAACCTACCAGTTTATCTGGCTGTCCGGACTCATAATCATTTTTGCCGTCATTGCCGCGGCACTTTTTTCCGTCAATATATCGAAGCCTCTTACGGAAATGAACGAGGCCGCAAAAAAGCTTGCGAAGGGCGATTATGAAACCGGCTTCAAGCCTAAGGGCTACCGCGAAACCATTGAGCTCGCCGAAACCCTTAACTATGCTGCCGAGGAAATCAGACGCTCCGACGCTCTTCAGAAGGAGCTCGTCGCAAATGTATCGCACGACCTGAGAACACCGCTGACTATGATTTCAGGTTATGCCGAGGTTATGAGGGATATTCCGGGCGAAAATACACCCGAAAACGTTCAGGTGATCATCGATGAGGCCGGACATCTGACCGACCTTGTAAACGACATGCTCGATCTTTCGAAAATCGAGGCCGGGACCAAAAAGCCCGAAAAGACCGTGTTCAATCTTACGGAGGCAATAGGCGAAGTCATCGACAGATATTCAAGATTTTCGCTGCACGACTCGTTTGACATCTGCTTTGAGGCAGACGGTGACGTGTCTGTCTGCGCGGACAAAACGATGATTATACAGACGGTTTACAATCTTGTGAACAATGCGATAAACTACGCCGGTGACAACAAAATGGTCACCGTCAGACAGAAGCTGCTGAGAGACGCGGAAGACAACGCCGGTCAGATGACGGGAAAAAGCTGCGTCAGAATATCCGTAACCGATTACGGGGAGGGCATTCCTCCCGAAAAGCTCAGGGATATCTGGGAGCGCTACTATAAAGTCGACAGATCTCACAAGAGAGCTCACGTCGGAACCGGACTCGGACTCTCAATAGTCAAGAACAATCTTCAGCTGCACGGAGCAAGATACGGAGTGGAAAGCACTTTGGGCAAAGGCTCAACCTTCTGGTTTGAACTTGAAACTGTTGCAGACAAAGAAAACTCTTGATTTTTATATCTTTTTGTTATATAATATATTAGTTAAATTATCTATTTTTTGTAATATTTTTCGAAAAAACTGCGATGGGAGGGGGAAGTCATTTAAATGCGAAAAAAGAAATACAGCAATCAGAACGTTGACAATTACTATTCTTCGCTCGAAAAAGGTGCTTCCCCCGAGAATCTGTTCAGTCAGTCTCTTTCGGATATGACTCCCGAGGATTTCCTCGGAGGAGAGTCACAGGCTGTCATTTCGGAAAAACAGAAGAAGAAAAAGAGAAACGCCTCAAATGCGGTAAGCAATGTTTTCATCCTCCTGTTCGGACTGTGCTTTATGTTCTGCCTCTATAAAATCGTCGATATTCTTGCGCAGTACAGGACTGCCGATAAAATATACGACGTAATCGCTGACGATTTCGCCGGTGCTCTGGCTGCCGCGGAGGAGAAAATGGCAATAGGCCTTCCCAGAGATGCCCATGGGGCGCCGATGCAGTCCTTTGAGCAGATAAAAACACAGGGGGCCGTGATTTACGAGCCGTCAAAAGGAGTTGACAAGCTGTCAAGCTCGAGATTCATGCAGATGCTCGTAAAGCTTGAGGAACTTAAGGATAACAATCAGGATACATTCGGATACATAAGCGTTCCCGGAACCAAGGTTTCGTACCCTCTCGTGAAGGGAAATGACAATGAGTACTATCTGAAGCACAGCTTTACGGAGACGACTCTTAAGGCCGGCGCGATTTTTGTGGACTTCAGAAATTCTTTTTCTCTTTCCGACAACAAAAACACCGTAATTTACGGCCATAACATGGAAAACGGAGCAATGTTCCACTCGGTTCTGAAATACCTTGAGGAGGACTTTTTCCGTTCGACGGATCTTACAATTTACACCTTTGACGGTATTTTCACATATGAGATTTTCTCGATATACGAAACGACCGCCGATGACGACTATTTTAGAGTCTGGTTCTCCGGTGACAGCGACTTCGTGGAGTTCTGCAAAGATGAAGAACGCCAGTCAAAATTTCACAAGGAAGGAATCGAATTCGGTCCGGATTCCAGAATTATCACACTCTCGACATGTATTTCGGGAGTAACCGACGGAAGATATGCCATTCACGGCATTCTCAAAAGCATAGAAAGATAACATAATCGCCATGAAAATATCAGTATGTATACCGATGTATAACGAAGCGGCTGTCATAGCCAAAACGGCGATGAGACTCTCGGAGTCGCTTGAAAGGGAATTCGGACGGGATAAAACCGGCGCTCCCGACTATGAAATCATATTTGCCGACGACGGAAGCTCCGACGGCTCCGCAGACGTCGTAAACAGCCTTCATCTTGACGGAGTAAGAGTTATTTCATATTCACCGAACCGCGGAAAGGGCTATGCCGTAAGAACTGCGCTGCTTGAGTCCGAGGGCGACATCGCCATGTTTACCGACGCCGATCTTGCATACGGCACCGAGGTCATCAAAACCTTCTATAACAGGTTTCTGATCGATCCGGAGACAGAAGTTGCCATCGGCTCCAGAAATCTGACCGATGAGGGCTATGAGGGATACAGCTTTATCCGCAAGCTTGCTTCAAAAACCTATCTTAAGGTTTTGGCACTTGCCGGAGGCTTCAGATTATCGGATTCACAGTGCGGGTGCAAGGCTTTTTCGCATAAGGCCATAGGAATGATCTTCCCGCGGTGCGAGGTCGACAGATTTGCCTTTGATTTTGAAGCTCTTCTGTGGGCTCAGAAGCTCGGACTGAAAATCGGCGAAATACCCGTTAAGGTAATGGTCCACGGAGAGTCCAAGGTACATCTCTTCAGAGATACCTTCAGGATGCTTCGCGACCTCAGAAAAATGAAAAAAAGGATCGCCGAGAGCGAAATCTGATTTATGAAAAAAAACAGGCTTATAATTATCCTGCTTACCTGTCTTCTTTTGCTGTCGGGCATACCGGTTTCATCTGCCGAAGGATTCTCCGATGTAACCGAACCGGAGCAAAGGCCCAAAGAGCAGGGACTGACAGACGGTGTATACAGGCTCAGAAACGCCGAAACCGGCTTGTATCTCGATGCCGGCGACGGAAAGAAGACGCCGGTTACGCTGAAGGCTGCAAATAAGGATTCGGTTTCTCAGTGCTTTCTGATAGAAAAGCACGGGGACGGGACATATACATTATCCCCGAGGGGAAATATCGGCGCCGACGGAGATTCGGGCTTTATGCTCTCATGTCCTTCTACCTCTGCAGGAAGCTTACCCTCTCTCGAGAAGACCGATGTTAAGACGGAGAGTTCTTCTTTTGATATCTGTGTTTTAAAAAACGGGAGCTTTACTCTTGCTCCCTCGTTCGGTGATAATTTCTATGCCGTGCTTTACGGCGGACAGACCGAAAAGGATGCTGTATATGCTCCTCTTACCGTAGAGGATTATATGCCGGGAGACACTGCCGCATCATTTTATCCCGAACCCGTCGGGGTTACGGGCGTCACCGTGGCTTTTAAGGAAACAAAGCTAAGACTGTATTCGTCGGGCACATTTTACGCGCGGGTGCTTCCTTACGGCCCCGATTCCTCTGCCGTCTGGAAATCATCTGACGATTCGGTTCTGCTTGTATCCTCCTCCGGCAGCTATACGGCTCTTTCGGAGGGAGTGGCAACGGTTACCGCTTCGGCCGGAGACTCTTCTGCTTCCTTCACCGTAACTGTTGTGGACAAGGATGCTTTCACATTCTACAGTCAGAACAATATGACCGGAAGCGATTGGGACGCCTCGCTTCTTGATAAACTGTATTGTGTCGGAGGCGGATATAAAAAGATATTCGCCATAGACGATAAGCTCCCCGGCGGAAAATCCGCATGGATAGACAAGGGCTGCTCGATATGCTCGTTTGCTATGGTGCTTCACAATATGGATGCAAAGCTTACGGTTGGGTATGACTTCAGATCCGGTCAGAACGGAATGCTTCCCGCCGATCCGTATACGGTGGCTCTCGCCAATACCGCCAATATCGGAGCTCAGCGTCCTACGGATGTCCTTTACGGAAATCCCGTATACGTCGCATGGGCAAGAATTGCAGAAGCATTTGAAGTGGACGGAACGCAGCTTGCGGTAAGAAGAGTGTACAACGGAAGCAGAGCCGTAATCAAGCAGCTTCTTGATGCTCATCCTCAGGGAATTATCGCCATGCTGTGCAGAGGAGAGAATACTCACTATGTAGTAATCTCCCGCTGCCTGAACCCGGATGCGAAGTATGCGTCGCAGTACGAATTCGAATTTTACGATGCGGCGGCATATCTGAGAAGCGAGGGCGACGGCGTCGGTCTCAAGGAGACGACTTCCAACAGATATATGTATTATTCGTACGCATCAATCGCAGCGCTCATTATCATCGATACTCCCGAGAACATCAATAAATAACATCTGTAAAAGAAGGATAAGGATATGGCAGAATCATCCAAAAGAAAAATCCGCACCCCTTATTTTGAGGTGGGAACCAAGAATTACGTATACGGAGACACTCTTCTCGAATACGCTAAGGCCGCCGACAGAGCAGCGGAGAAATATGATATTGACGTTCTCTTCTTCTGTCCCGCGCTTGAGGTTCGCAGAGTCGCCGAAAACACGAAAAACCTCTTTGTAATGTGCACCTACATGGATACCCTGAGACCCGGAAGAGGCTGCGCCGACATTCTCCCCGAGGGACTTAAGGCCGCCGGCTGCACCGGAGTTATGATCAATCACTGCGAAAAGCCCATGAGCCTCCCGCAGATGAAGAAGACTATCGAGCGTGCAAGAGAACTCGATATGTATGTTTTTGCCTGTGCCGATACCCTTGACGAGGCGAGAGCAATTGCCGAGCTTCACCCCGATATCATAAATCCGGAGCCTTCCGGCATAATCGGAGGAGGCAAGGGAGCAAGTCCCATGGATTACGTAATGGATTCCATTAAGGCAATCAAGGCGATAGATCCGAATATTATGGTCGAGCAGGCTGCCGGAATCACTAACGGCGACCAGGTCTACGAGTTTATCATGGCCGGATCTGAGGCTGCCGGCGCTGCCTCCGGAATCTGCAACGCCGAAGATCCCATAGCCAAGATCGACGAGCTCATCGCAGCCACAAGACGCGCTGCCGACGATCTCAAAAAAGCCGGAAAATAAGGAGCAGAATACCATGACATACGTAAAACAGTATAAGCTTCAGTCAAATGACAGAACTGTAACGTTCCATAACGTTACGGCTTCCGTAAGAGAAGCAATTGCCGAGTCCGGCATAAAGAACGGTACCGTAACCGTGTATTCTCACCACACCACCTGCTCCGTAATCACTCAGGAGGCCGCCTTCGATATGTCTATGACGGGCCTCGAGACACTTCAGCAGGATCTCATCGACGTTATGTACAAAATTGCTCCGCTCTGCTCAAGAGAAGGCATCTATCTTCATCCGGGTCCCAAGGCACTTAAATTTGCCGAGGAGCACGGGGAGGACGCAAGAGGCTGCCATAATACCGATGCCCATCTGATTTCTTCCATTATCGGAAGAAGCGTAACCGTTGCCATCATCGACGGAGAGGCCGATCTCGGCGAATTCGGTTATATCTATTTCATCGATTTCGATACGACCCGCGCCCGCAAGAGAACCGCCGACGTTGTCGTCATGGGAGACTGAAATGAATAAAGAAATTCTTGATATGGCTTACGGAGCCTTTGCGACAGAGGCCGAATCGCTTGCCGCGACGGCCGCCGTTCTGAAGCCCGAGGACTTTGAAAGGGCCGTTGAAGTCCTTTCGAAGGCCGATAAAATCATCGCTACCGGCTGCGGACATTCGCTGATCTGCTGTGAGCATTTCACTCATCTTATGAACTGCATCGAGAGACCCGCAATGACCCTTTCTCCCGCCCAGGCGCTTCACGGTGAGCTTGGCTTTGTAAAGCCCGGAGATGCCGTAGTATTCGTGTCCAGAGGAGGAAAGACCGATGAGCTCGTTAAGATGCTTCCTGCGGTCAAGGCAAAGGATGCTGTTATAATCACGATTACGGAAAATCCCGAATCGATTCTTGCCGAAAGCGCGGACATCGTTCTCCTTATGAAGGTCACAAGGGAATGTGACAGATTTAACTGCCAGGGCACCACGAGCTTTGCCGTTACATCGGCTATATTCGATGCTCTTCAGTGCGCCGTTCTCGAAAACACCGGCTTCAGCAACGAGAAGTTTGCCGTAATTCATCCGGGCGGAGCCGTCGGCAAGAGACTTAATAACAATGCCTGATTTTTTCGCGCAAATCGTTTTTACAGAAATATATTTTTTTCATAATGAAAGGAAATACTGAAATGGAATTCAAAGTATTTCAGAAAGAAATCGAGGTTCAGTCCAGAGGCTGGATCCCCACCTTCCACGATGTCTCCAGAGAAATCAGAGAGATCGTTGCCGCTTCCGGCGTAAAGAACGGCACCGTCTGCGTAGCTTCGCACCACACCACCTGCTCCGTAATGGTTCAGGAGTGCTCTCACGACGTTGACTCCTTCGACCTCGAATTCCTCCAGCATGACCTGCTCGACATCATGCGCAAGCTCGTTCCCGACTTCAGAGAAGAGCATCAGTACCGTCATCCCGGCCCCGTACACGCTCAGTTCGGCAGATACGTTGACGAGCCCGGCGATTTCACGTCCATGAATACCGACGGACAGCTCCGTTCCGTATTCTTCGGCCGCAGCGAAACCCGCCCCCTCACGGACGGAGGTCTTTACGGCGGCGAGTTTGCACACGTTTACTTCATCGACTGGGACCAGGTAAGAGCACGTCACCGTCAGATCAACGTAACCGTTATGGGAACCACCGAGGATGTCGGAGACAGAAAGTGGAATGGCGGAGAGGTTGTAAATACCCTTCATAAGTTCTCCGCCGATGAGAAGGCTTATGACTTCCATTACGATATGTACCTCACCAGAAACAAGGAAGAGGTTACCGAGCTTTCCGAGAACGGCAAGACGCCGGAAGAATTCCCGCATATGAAAAAGCTCCCGCCCTTTGGGGCGGGGGATTTTTTATAGGTTGCTGTCAGTTCTTCTTGAGAGAGTCGCGGATGTCGAAGATAGCCTGACGGAGAGCCTTGTTTTCGGCTTCCTTCTCGGCAGCGGCGGCATCGGCAGCGGCCTTATCGGCAGCAGCCTTCTCGGCAGCGGCAGCATCGGCGGCAGCCTTCTCGGCTTCCTTCTTCTCGTTGAGCTTCTTGTTCATCTTGGCGATGAGTCTGACAACACAGAAGATGCAGAAGGCGACGATGATGAAATCGATGATGGTCTGAATCCACATACCCCACTGGATAGCGACTTCGGCCTGGGTGATTTCACCTGCGGCATCCTTGATTTCTTCTACGAGTACGGTCTTGACAGATGCAAGATCCACACCGCCGGTGATGAGACCGATAACGGGAGAGATGATGTAGCTTACGAGACCGGATGTGATTTTTCCGAAAGCACCGCCGACTACAACACCGACAGCCATGTCAATAACATTGCCGCGGGTGATGAATGCCTTAAAGTCGGCCCAGAACGTGCTCTTTTTCTTTTCTTTGGCCATAGGAATTCCTCCATTTTTAATTGTTTTTCATACAACACATATTATACAACAGAGAACGTTTTTTTTCAAGTAAAATTTATACCGAAAAGAAAAAAGAATAATAAAAGAATAAAAAACACGATGTCGGCCGTTACGGGCTTTCGGATAACGTGAACGGTGTACGGGAACACGGTGACCGCATATATTGTTCCGTACTTCATATCTCATATTTTACTTGACTTTACTGCGAAAAAGCAGTAAAATATAATTGATAATATTGTACTTTATTAAATAATGCAAACTTTCGGAGGATAGTCCGAAAAGAGCGGAAGAACAGGATAAATGAAGATGAAAAGATTCAGAGAAGAAAGCTACGAGTTTATCGTAGTCGGAGGCGGAATGGCCGGACTCTGCGCTGCAATAGCAGCCGCCAGACACGGAACAAAAACCGCGCTTATTCATGCGAGACCGGTTCTCGGAGGAAACGCATCATCGGAAATAAGAATTCATATTTCCGGAGCGGACCAGTCCTTAAAGCAGACGGATTATGCGGAGGGCGGTCTGGTTTACGAAATGATGTTGGATAATAAGGCCTGCAACGACAATTTCTGCTACTCAATCTGGGACAGCGTCCTCTTTGAAAAGGCAAAGGCCGAAAAAAACCTGACCGTATACTTTAATACCGTAATGTACGACGTTGAAACGGAGGATAACAGAATAACTGCTATCAACTGCTTCCAGGAAACAACGGAAATGAGACTCCGCTTTACGGCTCCTCTTTTTGCAGACTGCACGGGAAACGGCACGCTCGGTTATTTTGCCGGGGCGGAATACCGTCAGGGCAGTGAGTCAAAATATGAGTTCGGCGAGCCTACGGCTCCGGAGGAAGCCAATAACGAAAGAATGGGAAATACCATTCTCTTAAAGGCCTACGATACCGGCCATCCCGTAAAGTTCACGCCCCCCTCTTATGCAAAGAAGCTTACAGAGCATCAGCTCAGATACCGCGTTCATTCAAAGACAATGAAGGTGGATGCCAGCATGGCGCCCGATCCCGAGGAGTGGCTCAGACTATCTGCCTGCAGCTGCAAGGCCGTAGATTACGGTTATTGGTGGCTTGAGCTCATGGGAGACGGCGAAGATATCATTCCCGATTACGAAAAGATCAGAGACGATCTCTATGCCTATGCATACGGAATCTGGGATCACATCAAAAACGGCGGTGACCACGGAGCGGAGAACTATGCTCTCAGCTGGGTAGGCGCTCTTCCCGGAATGAGAGAATCACGCAGACTTATGGGCGATTATATCCTTACCGAGTCCGATATTCTCGAACACAGAATTTTTGAGGATGCGGTAACGTACGGAGGCTGGTGCGTTGACCTTCATGCTGCGCACGGTCTTCTTGATTTCGATCTTCTGCCCTCGGACTGCCATCACTTCCTCGGTGTATATACAATTCCTTATCGCTCTTATTATTCAAAGAATATAAGCAATCTGTTTATGGCAGGACGTGACATATCAACAACAAAGCTCGGACTTGCATCGACCAGAATCTTAGGCTGCTGCTCCATCGGAGGTCAGGCTGTCGGTACCGCCGCCGCGCTTTGCAGGAAATACGAAGTAAATCCCAGAGAGCTTGCTCCTCACGTCGGTGAGCTGCAGCAGGAGCTTCTTAAGGATGACCTGTGGCTGCCTGCTCCGTTTACAAACACGGATGCGGCAGACATTGCTCTCGGAGCTTCCTTCTCCGCATCTTCAACGGGTGCCGGCGATGCTTCGATGCTGAACAACGGTGTCTCGAGAAAGCTCGGAGACATGCTTAACGGCTGGAAGTCCGCTGGAGTCGCCGATGGAGGCGAGAAGCTCGTAATGAAGCTCGATGCGGCAAAGACCGTTTCGCAGCTCAGACTGACCTTCGATTCCAACTTTGCCTATCCCATTAGAGTGACGATGTCCGCCAACAGACAGGAACAGCAGAGAATAGGCATTCCGCCCGAGCTTGTAAAGGATTACAACATTATTCTCAGAAAGAACGGCGAGACCGTAGGCACGTACGAAATCCGTGATAACCATCAGCGCCACAACGTTGTTGATATCAAACCCGTAGAAGCCGACAGCGTCGAATTCGTTTTCCTTTCAACGAACGGTGCGCCCGACGTAACCGTTTACGAAATCAGAGCTTACTGATTCTTTTCGGGATATATGCTTTTTCCGTCCGTGTAAAAGCGGAGATCTCCGTTAAGGTCCGTACGGAATATTTCACAGCCGATGGCCTTCAGTCTTTCGGTTACGGTGGCGTGAGGATGTCCGAAGCTGTTGCCTCTGCCGCATGAGATTACGGCGATACGCGGAGCAAATGCCTCGATAAATTTCTGCGACGATGATCCGGATGAACCGTGGTGACCTATTTTCATAAGGTCGCATCGTGGCAGAAGCCCGCGGCTTCCGTTATAGGATATGTTATTTTCGCCGACGGCGGGATTCCCTCCGTCGGCGTTTTTTTCGTTTTCGGGATACATCAGAAATCTTGAAAGCAGAAGCTCCTCGGCATATACGCCGGCATCGCCGCAGAATAAACAGTTTATGTTTCCGATTCCCAGAAGAAGAATCAGCGACGCTTCGTTTACGTCGTCGGGCAACGGATAGTACGGTGAAAGCACCCTTACCGAAACGTCGCCCATCAGATAACCGTCGCCGCCCGCCGAATCACATACGGGAACTCCGTGAAGGCGCGCTTCTGTCATAAGCGAATCGTAAACTGTGCCCGAATGCCCCTCAGGAGGAAGATATACCGAACCTACGTCGAAATTTCTCAGTATTTCGTCGCAGCCGCCGGCATGGTCTTCATCGGTGTGTGAGAGAAAGAGTAAATCTATTCTGTCTATTCCCAGAGCCTTCAGAGAGCCCGCCAGAGCCCTTTCAGAGGAGTTGGGGCCTGTATCTATCAGCATGACGCCTGCGTCCGTCAGAACTGCCGCAGCGTCCCCCTGGCCTACATAAAAGAAAATGAGCTCCGCAAGAGTTCCGCCGTCGGCTTTATCGGGCCTTACGTTCTTCGACGGCAGATATACCGTTATTGCGTAATGCAAAAGCAGTGATATGAAAAACAATGCGGATACAATATATATCACCGATTTGACGCTGTATTTTTTGATTTTTTTCATTATGTGCTCCGTTTTTTTTAAGTGGCAGAAATATTTTAACAAAAGATGAACAAAATGTCAAGAACTTATTGAAAAATATTCAAAAATGTGATATAATTAGTTCATATCTTTTGTGGAGGAAAAAGAAAATAGGCTTATTAAAGGGAAGACCGGCGGTATTGGCAGCGCTGATGATACTTCTTATAGCGGTAACCTTCGCACTGAAGTTCACCGGGGCTGTCGTTTCTGTAACTGCAGCCGTTCTCGTATTGTTTTTATCGGTAATTACTGCGGTGGGGCGCAGACTAAGGCTTACCCCATACCGTCGTTTTACTCTGATTGTCTGCTTCGTTTTAGCTTTGCTGTTCTTTTTCAGAGCGGTACTTTATTACTCACACCGTGATAACACGATAAAACTAATGACGGACGGTGAAAAAAGAATTTCCGGCACCGTAAAGACAAGAAAATATCAGACTGGGTTTTCTTCAGGCTTTATTGCCGAAATCAGGCTGCCTGACGGAGGAAAAGCTCCCGCCTGCATTGAGTTTGATTTTTTGGCGGAGCTCTCTCCCGGGCAGTCGTTCGAGCTTATCTCTCCGACGGTTACGGTTGACGAAGATGACGCTTATCTTTCGGGCGAAGGAATATATCTCTCCTTAGCTGTTTCGGACTCATTTTCACTGATAACGGGAAGCATCGATGAAGAGCGTGTTCGTACAGGGGTATTGAGAGACAGACTGTGCGGTATACTCTACGGCAAAATCGGCGGTGAGGAAGCGGCTTTGGCCTCGGCCATGCTGTTAGGGGAGAAAAACGGTTTATCGGATAAAACCAGGGAGAATTTCAGCAGAGCCGGTATTTCGCACATACTGTCCGTATCGGGAATGCATATGTCCGTGCTCTGCGCAGCAGCTTCGTTTTTTCTTTCGGTTATTCCGATTCCGAGACAGCCGAGAATGATAATAATGTCTGTCCTTGTCATCATGTATACCGGTCTTCTGGGGTTTCCTGTAAGCGCGCTGAGATCGGCCCTGATGATTATTTCCGGATATGCGGTGTTCTTTCTCGGAACAGGCAGGGACGGTCCCAGTTCTCTGGGAATTGCCGTTACAGTTATTCTGTTTGTCTGGCCGTACTCCGTAAAAGACCTTTCCTTTATTCTTACAACAATGTCCACCCTTGGAATAGTTACTCTCGGCAGTTATTTCGCAGGAATAAAAAGGAACGGAGAGCTTGAGCGTAACGTGAGGAGAAGGAAGGATAAGCTTAACGGAAACAAGAGAGAAATAAAAAGAGCCCGAAAGGTTTTGAGTATTCTTTTAAGACCCGCCGTTATGATATCGGACTATATGGTTCCGGCTCTTATTACGGCTTTTGCGGCAAATGTATTTACAATGCTGCCGGTTTCGATTTATTTCGGTGAATACTCGCTGATGTCTCCGCTGTCGGGTTCGCTGTTGACTTTCCCTGCGTATGCGCTTTTGATACTGTCTTCCCTTACGTTGCTTTTTTCGCGTTCTGTTTTTCTTTCGGGATTTTTCGGTCTGTATTCCGCAAAAACGGCTGATGTGCTGCTGAGAGCGGCAAACGAAATTTCGGAAATAAGAAATGTGACAGTGTCCCTGAAATATGAGTGGGTGCCGTATATACTGATTCCGGCCACTCTTGTTACCCTGATTCTGATTTCCGTAAGGCTTCCGGTAAAATACAGAATACTGTGCACGGCTCCTGCCTTAATCTCGGTTATTCTGTATTCGACTTTACTGGGGGCAGAATTAAATGAAAAAAAAGAAGCCTCCGTTTACTTTGTCACAGACAACGGAAGCGATGCTTTTGCGGTATGCAAAAACGGTGTATGTGTAATCGGCGATATATCGACCGGGGCTGTCAGCGCTGCCTCAAAGGCCCTGGAGCTTGCAAAAGCCGAGGGTGCAACCGAGGTTGAGGTCTTGATATTTTCACATCTGCATGTCAGGCACAATTCGTCTCTCTATAAGATTCTGTCAAAGGAAAAGGTCAGAAGAGTATGGTTCCCACGTCCCTCTGACTCAAAAGAGGCGGAAATCCTTTCGGGACTTATTATGACGGCCGGAATGTTCGACACCGAATGCGTGATTTACGAAAGACAGAAAAGCTGTACGGTATTCGGAAATCTTTTCATTACTGTTTCTCCGGGACTGCCCGTGGCTAGATCCGGTCACCCTGCTATGTGGATTGAAATACGCGGAGCGGAAAACGGACAGGGACTTTTGTATTTAGGGGAATCCGCCTGGGAGGCTGATTTTTCGTCTCTTGTAAAGAAAGCTCCGGGGAGCATTATAATATGCGGAAGCCACGGCCCCGTTGCAAAGCCTTTCTATTCAACATACGATAACGGTTCACGTTTTTCGTATTTTCCGGCATATCTCGGAAGAGCGCTTGCCGTATCTGACATTGAGCTTCTGAGATATTTTGTTCCTCCCGGCGGCGAAGCTCTGGAGATGACCGAAAAAATGCCCGTGACGAGCTTTAACGGCGTGTATAAGACCCGTATTCGATAATACTGAGAAAACCGGCTTCCGAAAAAAGTCTGAGACTAATTTCAGAAGCCGGTTGAGTTTGTCTTATGATTCGTAATTGACTGAATGACGCATTAGGCACGGCCCTTTATCATGTACCGGTCTATAACCGGATATGCGGAATAAACGGTAAAGAGCACAATGGAAGGGAGAAGGTAAATAATAGGCAGAATCAGGGGAACAACGAACTGTACTGACCAGAAGAGCAGCACAAGAGCAACATTGAGAGCAATTACGATGAAAATGGCCAGAAGACCTATAAGATTTCTCTTGATTCCGAGTATTGAGAAGATAAGCGAGTTTTTGATAAGCTTTCCGGTTTTGATGTCAAAAGTGACAAGCAGAAGGTAAATATAAAAACGCATAAAGAAATAAATGGCAACGGCTCCGCATATTCCGAAGAAAAAGAAGTCAAGCCAGAATGTTCCGCCCCTCTGGGCAAAGTAAAACAGATCGTAGCCCAGAATGCAGCAGGCGGCAAAATCAAGGATTCCTATGAGAAGTCCCTGCCAGAGGTTTCTGGATACGGCGTATTTGAAGTCGCTCCAGATGAAAACCGGGTCTCCTCTGAAAATGCCTCTTGCACAATAGGTTGCGCCGAGATTAATCCATCCCCAAAGGACCGCAAGCAGCAGTATGAGGGCAAAGCTTACGATAATTCTTCCGGGCCCGTATGTCTGCAGCGGAAGCTGAGAGCCGAATACGCCGATGAGTGACATGATTCCGGGAGTTGGATTGATTACGGATATTCCGTACAGGGTGCTGTAGACAACGTTTGTCTGAGTGCCTATCGAATCCGCGACGGTGTACAGATAAACAAGTACAAACGGTATAATCCATATAGGAAGCATGACAAAGTTCAGATTGAGAACCTTGGTAAAATGTCTGAAATAAAATTTGGGAAGGTTCCACAGAGTCGGCTTCAGCGGTTTTTCATCCTTTGATACGCCTTTTCCGTCTCTGTTCATGTCAAATAGTTTTAATTTCTTCATGATTCAGATAATAGCTCCGGTTATATATGTGAGTCAGTTGTTCCTGCTCATGATTTCGTAGGCAAAAATCGAAACTGCCGTTTCGGAGGGAAGAGAAGCCATAACCTCTCTGCTGTAAGGAATTCTTACCGTCAGATCCGCCTGCTACCGATGAGGAAATTCCTCTTTTTTCGCCTCCGCATACAAGCAGCAGCGGGTATTTAAGGTCCGCGTCTTTCAGAGATACAGAATCCCTTATCCCCGCACAGGCAATCTTAATCCCTGCTTTTTTAAAGAGCGCCGCGGCTTCCGCCGAGTCGCTAAGATAAACGGGAAGCAGTTCAAAAGAACCTGCAGAGGCCTTGACTATTACGGAGTCGGCCATATCGGGAAGCCTCGGTACTATGAGAGCATCGCACCCGCAGGAGTACAGAACTCTGGCGGAATGACCGAGCGAATACGGATCTTCGGTGCCGTCGAGAATTACGGCAAACGACAGCTTTTCCGGAATGACGTCATCGAGTCCCGGGTATACCGCTGAAGTCGCTTCGGCAAAGAAGCCGCCGTGAGTCTTGCCGGACGAGAGCTCGGCAACATCTGACTGAGTGATTTTCTCAATCACAAATCCGAGTCTCTGCGAGGCCGTCCTGATAAAACCGACCTTGTGACGTTCCTTTGAAAATTTGCTTTCTTCAATCAGTACTCTGATAATTTTGCGTCTGGCAGTACCGGAATCCGCTGCTTTTATTAGTGCGGAGACGGAAACGATGCCCTCAAAGAGTACGGAATCTTTTTCGAGAGGTTTCAAAATTACTCCTGAATTCAGAAGGGCCGTCGCTAAAAGCGGCAGCCCCCCGGTGATCATGACCGAATAACAGGTCAGTGATGATTATTTCGCGAGACCTTCGAGATATTTTACAATATCGCCGACGGTTACGAAATCATGAATATCATCGTCCTGGATGGAGATATCGAAATCTTCTTCACAGTGCATAACAAGCTCGGCAAGTTCAATGGAATTGATGCCGAGATCGTTGGCGAGTTCGGCCTCCATTGTAATCTTTTCGGGATCTACCTGAAGCTCATCTACGAGCAGCTTCTTGAACTGTTCAAACATTCTTATATTCCTTTCTGGTAATAATAATTCAATTTTGTTATTATACGGGGTATTATACAATAAAAAAATCGATTAGTCAAGAAGAAATGATAATAAATGTATAATATATTTTTATTATTTTTGTAACTTTATCGAGTGTCTTTGAAAAGAAAAGCATATTAAGCGTTTTATCTGCGCCTTCTTCTGCGCTGAGAACTTCGTTTTCCCTTGATAACGGAAACGGCTACTATATAAAGTATTCCGCATACAGCGAAGGTAATTACGGCTCCGATGAAAAAATCGCTCTTTGAAAATTCACGGATTTTATCGAAGACGTATAGCAGCCGGCTCTGATCCACGGAGGTTCCGGCAACGATTGCAACGGTATCAATGAGCTCTCCTCTGTAGAAAACCGAAAGAAAGCCTATCTGTCTTCCTTTTTCAACCGGCGCCTCGAGCGTCGGCTCCGTAAGCCTGTATGAATATGTAATGTCGGCGGAAGTGTTCTCCCCGGGAGTTTTGGAAACCGTTATGCTCTTCGGAAGGTAATACGAAACCTTTCTTTCCGGAACGGCAATGACGCTGTCGGTATCGAGGGCAAGGGAAAGGGGAACCTCACAGATTACATCTGAGGTTGAGAAAACATCGATGTAGCCGAAGCAGTCGAAGGCCCAGTCAATCAGACGGCTGGTCAGAATATACGCGTAATTGTTGTTGTAATCGTCGATTTTGGCTCCCATAACAACGCTCAGAACCGAAACGCCGTTCTTTTCCGCGACGGTTACTGCGCATGCACCGGCGGCCGGTGTGCTTCCGGCATTGAGTCCTCGGCAGAGCGGATTGTGGTAGCGGCTGTTTGAAATGAGGCTGTTGTAATTGTCAAAGGCAAACGTTTTGGCAAAGCCGGACGTCGCATAATCCAAAGCCGATGTAACCGTCATCAGAAGACCGTTGGAGTATGCAGCCTTTGCAAGAATGGCGGTGTCCTCCGCCGTCGTGTACATGTTGTCGTTATGTACGCCCGTGGCATTGGTGTAATGCGTGTTTTTCATTCCGAGCGACGCGGCGCGGTTGTTCATCAATGCGACAAAATCGCTCTCTGAGCCTGCGATGAGATATTCCATGATAACGATGGCATCGTTGAAGCCACCGCAGAATCCCAGATACAGAAGATCGCCTATCGTCGGTGTGTCTCCCGCTTTTATGCCCATGTAACGGCCCTCGATGAAGGAGACCATCTTTTCGGTAACACGAACTTTTTCCTTCTGCCTGCCGTTCAGGTTTTCGCAGCAGATGAGGCCCGTCATGATTTTTACGGTCGATGCGGGATAAATCCTCTTATCCGAGTCCTTCGATGTCAGAATCACGGAATTGTCGAGATTATAAATATATACGGATGCCGCATTTCCGAGAGGTATCTCATCGAGCTTTTCGGCAAAAGTGCCGATGCTCAGGACAGGTATCAGAAAAAGGACCGCGGAAATAAGGCAGAGCAGTATCCGCAGTCCCTTGTTTGATTTACAGTTATTCATGAAATTAATTGTTTTTAAAGTATTCTTCGGCCCGCTTTTTGTCCTTTGAAATCTGTTCGGCAAGCTCATTTACGGAACCGAAAACAAATTCGCCTCGCACTCTCTCGAGAAACATCACCGTGTAGCGTCCCTTTGGACAGAATCCGCCGCCGAAGTTCAGAAGATGAGTTTCGAGTCTTTTGGTTCCTGTAAAGTCAAGAGTCGGAGAGAGACCTATGTTTGTTACAGAAGGATAATCAGTGCAGTCCGGGAACACGGTTTTTGTGATATAAACCCCATTGGGAGGGAGCACCTTGCCATCGGGAGGAAGAATGTTGATTGTCGGGAAACCGAGCCTGCGTCCGTCGTGACGGCCCTCAAAGCTCTCGCCGCTCAGCGAATACGGCCTTCCGAGAAGGGTAGCGGCAGTGCTAACATCGCCCTCAGCAACCATAGCTCTGATTTCCGTGGAGGAAACCTTTCGTCCGTTGAAGGTGAGAAACGGAAGAACGACGGCATTTTCCCCGAAGAAGGCTCTCAGTGTATCGGTGTTTCCTGCCCTGTCGGCGCCGAAGCGGAAATCCTCTCCGCAGATAACCGTTTTCGCCTTGAGCTTTTTTATCAGAAAGAGAGCTATGAAGTCTTCGGGTGAAAGACCGTGAATATCACCGAAGTCCGCGACGAGAACAGTGCCGATTCCGCATTCCTTCATCAATGCAAGCTTTTCATCGGTGTCCGTGAGTATTCCGGGGAAGCCGGGATTTTTGAATAACGCCGGCGGCATGCCGAATGTGAATGCCGACGGCGTAAGTCCTGCCCTGTCGGCTGCGGATACCGTCTCGGAAAGAATGGCGCGGTGGCCGGCATGGACACCGTCGAAGCTGCCGAGAGCAACCGCAGAGCCGTTAAAGGCAGAAAGGTTTTCTGTCATTTGTCCGAGCCTTCTCCGAAATAGAAATGAGCCAGAGCGTCGAGGAGTTCGTCGCGGTCATATTTGGTTATGAGTCCGCGTGCGTTCTGATAGCTTGTAATGTAAGCGGGATCCTCCGATAGAATATAACCGACGATCTGATTTATCGGATCGTATCCCTTGGTTTCGAGAGCATCGTAAACAGTTTGCAGAGTTTCTCTGATTGCCGCGTATTTTTCCGTGGTATAAGGAAATGTCCTTGTTCCCCCGGCTGAGGCTTTTGCTCCGTTCTTCTGCATAATATAGACCGCCTTTCTCTGTTATTTGTCAAAACCGGTGTTTACGGCCGCCGTATGAAAACAGTCCGTAATTCCTTATGAGCGATAACTAAAATTTCGCTGAATATATTATATCAGTTTATTGCTTTTTTTTCAAGTGAAAATTTAAATATATTTTTTATTTTTTAATTATATTTCATAAGTGGCGCAGACTTATTGACTGTGACTGACGAAGGCATAGAGACCGAGGCTTCCGTTCTTTTTTAAACGAATATTAATTTTTTATATAATACTCGAAAAACTCTTGACTTATATAAAAAATAATATTATAATAAACTATTACTTCTGCCGGCGAACGGTTAAATGCGTATCCGTTGTAATCATGACGGAATGCTTGACATCTTATGAAGAGAGGAGGAGCGGAATGATGAACGCTAGCGATAAATACGGCACCCTGGATTTTACGCTTCTCAGAAATTCCTCGTCGGCTTCTCCTTCATACATGAACGGCGGAGCTCTCAAGGGAGAAAGCCCCGGAGCCGATGTCGCGCTGTGCGAGATCGAGATTCCGGTTCCGGAAGTGACATCGGAGGAAAAAGAGCAGGCTTCTCAGGCTCCGGTAAAGAGAGATGCGACTGCGGAAAAGAACCGGAAGAAAAACGATAATCCGAAGCCCGACGAAAAATATGTGCCTAAGCTTCCGCTGATTTCGGAAGTCGAAATAAGAGCATGGGGGACCAGCTATTCTTATTATGATTCTTTCCTTTCGGCTGCCGAAAAACTAAAAGAATACGAGTCGGACGAAAGCGAGTACATTCCGTTTTTTTCATACATGCCGCAGTATTCACAGATGAATACCCATCAGCTCGGATATTATCTCTGGCTCAGGAGCGAAATCCGAAAAGGACGTTTTCCGAAGGCCGATTACGGATATCTGATGCTGATGATTTATGAGTCGGTCAATCTTGCGGGAAAATGGAACGGTTCCGATGAGGGAATTTTGCCCTCCCGCGCTCTTAATATGCTCGTGAACATCTGGACGGGATACAGGGACGACAACCCGAGGCTTGACGAACAGTTGTCCGAGTGGGTTTGCGATTTCTGTCTGATTCACAGATTGCCGCCTCCGCTTGAAAAGTTGGCACCTTTTCTGAGAAAGGCTCTTGTGAGCTCCACTCTTAAGGAGTTTTTCATTGAGCCCGATATCGGCGGCGACTCCTATGTGGGCTTCCTCCTGAGATTTGTTTCCGGTTACGATTACACCGGCAGCCGTTTTTATTCCGTTGACAATGCAGCCGTATTCGACAGGCACGAGGCCGGAGCTCTTGCATGCATACTCGGAAGCGTTGGCAAGGATGTTCTCGGCAGAATGGAGGAAAAAGCCGTCAACCGCGATTCCTATGTCGGCGCTATCTGCCATCCTTCCGTAAAGCGCAGACTCAGGGTGACGTACAGATCTTTTTCAGCATCGTTTGAAACAAGATTTTTGCTTACAAACTCTGTGAAATACTCGGAAAACAAAATCCGCGCTCTCCTTGGCTTCAAGTCCCGGCTCTCCGTCACGGGGCTTCCCGATGACATAAAGAAAATCATAGACGGATATTTCTCCTCCGTAACCGCCGAATGCCGTCCCGCAAGGGAAAAGACGTCAGATGGGCCGGAATGGGAGAAGCTTTACGAGGTTGAAAAACGCGAGGCTTCGTTTGAAGCAGCCTCAAAAATAGAATCGAGCTCATGGGAAACCACGGATATACTCATAAGCGCCTTCGGCGGAAACGGCGATGATGCCGACTCTGCCGTTAAAAGCATATGTCCTCCGGACAATAAAAACATCGCGGCTGAGCTTCCGAAGACTCCGGAGGACTTATCTCCGGCAACCTTTGAAGGCTATGCCGAAAGTGATTCCGATGCCGAATCGGACGGCACGGGCGGTGTTTTTGCCGATTTTATTTCGTTTTGCCTGAAGGGCGATCGTGAGGGAATGCGCGAATGCGCGAGGCTCTCCGGCATGCCGGTCGATATGCTGGCAGGAAAAATCAACGATGCGGCCCTTGATTCAATCGGGGACATTATCATTGAGAACACAGACGGGCTGTGGACCGTTATTCCGGATTATACCGGAGAAGCGGAGGACATAGCCGCCGGAAAAAACAGACTGTAGAAGATTATGGAAATAAAGAACGAAAATCAGAACAACGGAAGAACCGTTCCCAAGAGAATACTGGCTTCGCTGATTTCATCGGTATCCGCGGGCGTAGTGCCGCGCTCGGGCGCGCCTTACATCGCCATCGGCAGAACCGAGGAAATCAAGGCTTTTCTCTCGGATCTCGAGCTTATTGCTGAAGGCGGAGGAAGCGTCAGATTTCTTGTGGGAAGATACGGAAGCGGAAAGAGCTTTCTCATTCAGCTCGTCAGAGGATATGCGCTGGAGCGCGATTTTGTCTGTGCCGATGCCGATTTGTCTCCCGAAAGAAGACTTTACGGTACAGGCGGAACAGGTGTTGCGACATACCGCGAGCTTATAAAGAATATGTCCGTGAAATCGTCTCCGGACGGCGGAGGCCTCGTTCAGGTAATATCAAAGCTGATCTACGGCATCCGTTCCGAGCTCTCGCTCAGGGGCATAGAGGACGGCGACGAGGGCTACACAAATATGTTTGCTGCCGCGCTCAGGGAGAAGCTTTCAAAGCTCGAGTTCCTTGTGGGGGGCTTCGATTTCGCAAAGGTAATCACCGGTTATTATATTGCCGAAGCAAATGACGACAGAGAAAAAATGTCCGCCTGCCTGCGTTGGCTGAGAGGTGAATTCTCAAGTAAAACCGAGGCCAGAAACGAACTGGGCTTCGGAGTTTCCGACATCATCGGCGATGCGAACTGGTATGATTATTTAAAGCTGTGGGCCGGACTTTCCGTCGAAATCGGATACAGGCTCTATCGGAAGTGTTATTTCAAACTGCTCCATGCATTCTCTGATTATCTGTGCATTTGCAGTAAAATTATCTGCAAGATAACTGTGTTCAGACACTTCTTTTCACCTCCGTCAATCTTTCTTAA
>JAKSPQ010000049.1 GCA_024404665.1 Clostridia bacterium | reverse complement strand
CGGCAAGTCCACGATGCTCAACCTCATAGCGGGCGTTATGAAGCCCGATGAAGGCAGCATAATACTCGACGGCATCGATATGACAAATATGCCCGAATATAAAAGAGCTCCCTTCCTCGGCCGCGTCTTCCAGGACACCCACATGGGTACCTGCTCTGACCTGTGGGTCGAAGAAAACCTGGCCATCGCAAGCCGCAGAGGCAAGCCCCGCGGACTCAAATGGGCCATAACCCAGAAGGAAAGAGAACATTTCCGCGAGCTTCTCGCAAAGCTCGGACTGGGCCTCGAGGACAGACTCACAGTTAAGATGGGCCTGCTTTCCGGAGGCCAGAGACAGGCAATAACCCTTCTCATGGCAACTCTTGCACAGCCCAAGCTCCTCCTCCTCGATGAGCACACCGCGGCGCTTGACCCCAAGACCGCATCGTCGGTTCTCAAAATCACAAACGATATCGTAAGCGAGAGCCGCCTCACCACGCTTATGATAACCCACAACATGCGCGACGCCATCACTTACGGCAACAGACTTATCATGATGAACGCCGGAAGAATCATTGTGGATATCTCCGGTGAAGAAAAGAAAAAACTGCAGGTAGAAGACTTAATAGAGCTCTTCTCAAAATCGAGCGGAACCGAATTTGCAAACGACAAGGCAATTCTCGGATAAAGAATAAATCAACAGGGCTTAATATACGCCGGAAGCTGCTCCGGCCAGACGAAACTCGAAGGGGATGCCGAAAAAGTCACGGACTTTTCCGGCATCCCCTTCGGATTGTCTGAATCACCCAAAACGGACTCACACTTCTTTACGGAGTCCGAAATGCAAAAAAACGCCTATGTGCGGTATTATGAGGTATTGCTACCATGAAAAAATGGCGTGCCCTGAAGGCTGCTTTTCCCGCCACGATACCCGTTCTTGCGGGCTTTTCCTGTCTCGGAATAGCTTACGGAATTTATATGAGGGTATCGGGCTTCAATTTTCTGTATTCGTTTCTGATCAGCGCTCTCGTTTTCGGAGGCTCCCTCCAGTTTGTGGGAGTTCCCCTTCTTCTCTCCTCCTTTGCGCCCGTAGAAGCCTTTTTTATGGCGCTGATGGTTCAGGCGCGTCACCTGTTCTACGGTCTTTCCATGCTGGGTAAATATGAAAACACGGGAGCCAAAAAGCCGTACCTGATTTTTTCGATGTGCGATGAGACCTTTTCCATCAACTGTTCAGCCGAAATTCCGGAAGACGTTGACAGAACCGATTACATGTTTTTTGTGTCCCTTCTGAACCAGAGCTACTGGATCATCGCTTCCGTAATCGGAGGTCTTTTAGGCTCGCTCATCACATTCAGTACAGAGGGCATAGACTTTGTCATGACCGCCATGTTTGTGACAATATTCATTAATCAGTGGAAAAAGGACAAGGGGCACATCCCGGAATGGATAGGAATTGCTTCATCCGTCGTCTGCCTTATCGTGTGCAGAACCGTATTTGACTCCGACAATTTCCTTATTCCCACAATGATATGCATCATTTCCCTGCTCTTTATCTTCAGAAAGCCCATAGAAAAGAACCTGAAAGACGGTGATGACGGCTCATCCGAAGAAGCGGAAGCCCAAAACGGCGGGGAGGCGGAAAAATGACCGTAAACACTATGTCACAGATGAACCTTACGGAGCAGATTATCACAATCGCTCTTCTCATGATCGCCACGATGGCAACGCGTTTCCTTCCCTTCCTTGTTTTTTCCGGAAAGAAAAAGACGCCTGCTTTCGTAAAGTTTCTCGGAAACGCTCTTCCGGCCGCAACCTTTGCGATGCTTATCGTGTACTGTCTGAAGAACGTGAGCATCATAGGAGGCTCCCACGGAATCCCGGAGCTCATCGGAATAGGGGTTACCGCCGGTCTTCACCTCTGGCGTAAAAACACCCTTCTGTCAATCTTTGCGGGAACCGTCGTATATATGCTTCTTATACAGTTGGTTTTTTAAGTCTCCACAAAAAAACGACGCTGAAAAAGTCCGAAACCTTTTCAGCGTCATTTTTTTATTCGTCCAGTGACGATACGGCGTCCATTATCGTTCTGTCATTTGCCTTCTCGCCGAATTTATCCGCAAGAATCTTATTCTTTTCTCCGTGCGTAAGGCAGCCGGCTCCTCCTACGCAGCCTCCGATGCAGGCCATGCCCTCGATGAAGTTTGCGTCGAGCTTTCCGCGGCTCTTAAGCAGCAGCGCCGTCTTGCACTGCTCGATGCCGTCGCATGAGCAGGACTTTACGTCGAAGTCAAGAGACTGTTCCCTGATGGCCTCCGCGACTGCCTCGCTCAGGCCTCCGCATCTTGCGAAAATACGTCCGAAATAGGAAGCATTGTCAAGCTCGCTCTCAGGCAGTGCCGTGATCTCAATCTCCCGGCTGTCAAAGAGAGCCTGAAGCTCCTCAAAGGTGAGCACGGCATCAACGTATCCGCTGACCCCGGTTTTTTTCATCTCGCCCTTTTTTGCGGTGCACGGACCTATGAAAACAACCTTTCTGTTCTCTCCGTGCTCCTTGATATACTTGGAAATCGTAGCCATGGGGGAGAGATTATGGGAAATGAACGGCTTGAGCTCCGGATAGTTCTTCTCTATATAGCTTACGAACGCGGGGCAGCAGGACGAAGTAAGGAAGCCCTTTTCCACGAGCTCCTTTGACTCGGCAGCCGCGACCATGTCCGCGCCGAGAGCCGCCTCGACGACGCTGTCAAAGCCCAGCTCGCGAAGTCCGCTTATTACCTGTCCGAGCTTCGCGTAGGTAAACTGGCTCGAAATAGCGGGAGCGACGACGGCGTATACCTCGTTTCCGCCCTTATCTTTGAGCATGCTTATGACATCGAGGATATAGGACTTATCCGTAATCGCTCCGAAGGGGCATGCGTAAACGCAGGCTCCGCAGGAAATGCACTTGCCGTTGTCGATGCTGGCTTCTCCGTCTCCGCCGTGTGAAATCGCTCCGACCTTGCACGCGGACTCGCACGGACGGCGGAAATTTCTGATTGCGCTGTAGGGGCAGACCTTTGAACAGGCTCCGCACTCCCTGCATTTGGTCTTATCTATGTGAGCCACGTGGTTTTCGTCAAACGACAGAGCGCCGAAGCGGCAGACATCCTCGCAGCGGTGCGCAAGGCAGCCTCTGCAGGCGTTTGTTACTTCATATCCGCCCATGGGACATTCGTCGCAGGCGATATCAATGACCTCTATGACATTGGGATTTTCCCTGTTTCCGCCCATTGCCATTTTTACACGCTCACCGAGGATTGCGCGCTCCTTATATACGCAGCAGCGCATGGTGGGCTGCTTGCCGGGGATGATTTTCTTGGGTATATCGAGAACGTTATCGTAAAGGGTTCCCGCCCAGGCCTCAGCGGCAACCTGACGAAGCACCTTGTATTTCAGGTGCTGAACCTTTGTATCGAATTTTCTGAGCTTTGTCGGCATTTGTAAGCACTCCGATTCTTTTTTCAGTCTGATGCTGAATAGTATTATAATAATTATATCATAAAAACCGTTTTTTTTCAATAAAACGTTTGCAATCTCAAAAGGGTATGTTAAAAAAGTCGGCGACTTTCTTAACATACCCGCGATTTTCTACCCGCCGGAAATACTTCCGGCGTTTATTATGCTGTTTTTGCGATTATTCGAACAAGCTCACAACGGTGACCGCGGAATATCAGAAGAGTTTTTTGGATTCTCCGCCGTCCTTAACATAGGAAATACTTCCCTGCTCGGCAATAAGAACGATTTTCTCGGAGCCGTCATCATTGAACCAGTATTCGGTTAATGATACTCCGCTTCCAATTAGAATTATTTTGCTTTAAGTACAACTCGCATTATCATGCAATCGGTTCATTGGGCATTTGTCGGCTTTTTTATAAACAATCAGGGCAGACCTCCCATAACAACGCATTTTCAGACATTCAGTATGAATCCGTGCAAAAAAATCACGGCTTACCCGTTTTTTATTATGTGCTTTTCTCACAAAAAACGCACCCGTTTTTTGTTCATTATTACGGAAGTTTGCGTGAAAGCCTCCAAAAGTGTTTTTTTTGTTGACTTCCGGGGCGGTTTCGTTGTATAATACGATGATATTTTATAATATAAAATATATTATTAACCGCGGTCTCACCCGCAGAGTATAAAGAGGCGCAATAAATGAATATCAAGCTGACCTTTATGGGCACAAGTCACGGCTTCAATGAAGCCGGAAGATTCTGCTCCTCCACGGTTGTCACCGTCGGCGGGAAGCATTATATCATAGATGCCGGAGCCCCGATCATGGGTCTTCTCCGCACATACGGCTTCGATTTCCGCGACATAGCCGGCATCTTTATCACACACAGCCATCAGGACCATTACATAGGTCTTGTGGAATATCAGGCGCAGATTGAGGGCTTCAATCAGTTCTCGGACGTCGCGACTGACATATATGTCCCCGTCGGCTTCCCGAAAGAAAAAATCAACACGTATAACTTCGGAAATCCCGAAGGACGGCTCCGCCCGATTCCCGGGGCGGCTCCGGACTCGGGAAGAACCGAGGCGCGTGTGAACTTTAAAACCTATGCCGATGATGAAGGCGTGATTTTCGATGACGGTACTGTAAAAATCACCGGCGTCCCGAACATGCACATACCTCACTCCCACTCCTTCATATTCGAAGCCTGCGGAAAGCGGATAGTGTTTTCCGGTGATCTGAAGCACGATATGCCGGATTATCCGGCGATTCTGACAGATCCGACTGCCGGAAGGAGCAATCTTCTCATAATCGAGGGAGCTCACACGCGGCTCAACAAGGACACAAGCATTGATTTGTTCCGCAGAACACAGACGCAGAGAATGATCGTCAACCACATTTATTACGGCTACAATACACACGAAGCCGTGGACGATATGCGCGACAGGCTATCCGACCTCTTCCCTGTGGACGAGGCCTTTGACGGAATGGTAATCAAAATCTGAGATAAACAGAGTCTCCTTTCGGGGATACCGTGGAAATGAAAATGAAAATACCTGAAAAAATAAAGAATCTGCCGTTATGGAAAAAAATCCTTTCGGCCGCCGCCGTTATCGGAGCCCTGGGCTTCGTAATATCCGTATGCTGCAATATATACGGAACCGCCCAGAAGCTCGACAGAGCCCTCTCGTTCGGGAACTTCTCGTTCACGGGACTGTATGACAGGATTACGGGCAGACCGGAGTTCCGAAAGGAAACGGTAACCGTATCGGTTCAGAACGCGCCCGGCCTGAAGGTCACGTCGCCGAATCCGGTCGAGGCAGTGCCCGGCTCAACCGTAACCTTTACGTTTGAGATGTCCGAGGACTGCAAGCTCGACGATATTCTCTTCGCCGACAGCGTCGAGGGCAACGTAATCACCGTTTCTAACGTAAAGTACCCGACTACGGTTGCGGTCATTTCGCATAAGCTCCAAAGGACCGGCGTCAGCGTCGAGGTCGCCGATTTCGGCGACGGCTACGGCGAGCTTCCCGGAAGGGTTTTCTGCGACGTAACCGAAACCTGGTCCGAGACCGGAGTAGAGCTCCACGCCGAGGCCAACGAATGCTTTGAATTCGTCTGCTATACGATAGGAGCTCCGGCCTCAAAGGGCGGAAAGGTTCTTGCGGAAACCCCGGATGCGATATGCGAAACGGTTCCGGAGGACACCTCCTTCTACGCGAATTTCCGCAGAACCCACGCGGTAATCACGGTAAACCAGACCGACGGCCTCCTTATCCAGACTCCTCCCACACTTACGGCCGCTCTGGGCAAAAAGATCTTCTTCGTCGCGGGACCGAAGGACGGCTATCAGCTGGAGAAGATTCCGGAGGGCTACAGATACGAAAACGGCATCCTCTACATCGATGAGGTCACAAGACCTCTGACCCTCGATTTCGAGCTGAAGAAGCTTGCCGCCTATGCGCTTGTGCTGAAGACAAACGATCCGTCAGCGGGCACTGCCACAATCGATACCACCGGAGTGTTCGCGTGGGAGAATCAGTTCATAACGGCCAAGGCATATCCCGCTGAGCACAGACAGTTTCTCGGATGGTCCGCAATGAAGCCTCTTGAAAGCGGCGGAGAGCTTCTTTCGACCGAAATCAAATACGTTTTCAAGCCCGAGAAGGATCTGATTATTTACGCAAACTTCGGCACTATAAAATACAGCGTGAAAATCGAAGATTATCCGGGACTCGAGATTCTCTCCGAAAATCCGATGTCCGTCGTGGCCGGAACGGATGCGTTCTTTGAGTACAGACTCGCAGAAGGATTCAAGTTCGACACTCTTCCGGAGGGAGTCACGCTCTACGACGGCAAAATCGTTCTGTCGAATGTTCTTGAAGATACGGTGCTGAGCCTCCACACATACCGCTACGGCTATCCGACGTTTGAGATTCTCTGCGATTCGGCCGCCTTCGGCAGCGTAAATTCAGATCACACAAACGGAAAATACGAAAAAGGAACACAGATAGCTCTATCCGTTGCCGACGGACAGAAGCGATTCCTCGGCTGGTCCTCCGGCAAGCCGGCGGCGTCCGGCGGAAAAATCATCTCGACGGAGTCTCACTACACCCTTTCGCTTTCAAACGATACCGTTATATACGCCAATTTCTTCGACCCTGCCACGGCGGTAAAAGCCGAAGACGAAAAAAGCACGATTCTGTATTTCCCAAACGGCGGAACCTCCTCCGAGGCGCTGACCGACGGGTACAGAAGCGATACTCAGTCGGTAAGCTTCTATTACTGCCCGAACGCCCTTCCCAACAAGAACTATTTCACACGTGAGGGCTACATTCTGCTCGGGTATTCGACAAATCCCGACGGAAGCGGCGACTTCTATGCTCCGGGCTGGAACATTACCATACCCGAAAGCCGTGTTCTCTCGCTCTTCTGCGTATGGGAAAAGGAAACACCCGTTTCGGAGTTCATGTATACGGTCTCCGGAACAAACGTAACCGTGACGGGATATGTTGGCAGCAGCAGCCGCATAGTCGTTCCCGATACAATCGAGGGCAAACCCGTTACCGGCCTTGCCGCGGGCTTCCTCAAGGACAACAAAACCGTCTCAACGCTCATAATCGGAAGGAATATGAAAACAATATCCTCCGGTGCAATAAGCGGCTGCAGCGCTCTTGAATCGCTGTGGGCATACGATTCCGTAACCGTAATGACGGACGACTCCGTAAAGAACTGCCCGAATTTTTACAACTTCAACGTTATGGCACCGAGATATCCCGCATACACCAACCAGTGCTACGGCACATACACGCTCCCGCATCACAGACTTCATTCCGATCCCGGCTGCCCGAGAATAGTAATTGTCTCGGGTTCGAACTCGGCCTACGGAATAAACTCCGTTGAGCTTGAGGAAAAGCTTGCCGCGGCAGGCTACAGATACGACGTGACAAACTTCGGACAGAACGCTTCCACATCGGCTGCATTCTACATTGAAACCGTAGCTCCTCTTCTGGGGCCCGGCGACTTCCTCATCCATGAGCCCGAGATCAATCAGTATCAGTACGGATACAACGAGCTTTCAAACAACATCTGGACGATTTACGAGGGATCTCTCGAGGCATTCAGCGTTGTGGATATACGTCATTACAACAAGGTGTTCTCAACCTTTGCCGCCTTCAACTCCGGAAAAGGCAAGGAGCTTTCCTACGATGTCGTAAGCTGGTCCAATAACTCCTACGGTATCAGCGAGCAGAACATCAACCGTCACGGAGATCTTTCGAGGTTCAAGGCTCAGCTTAACACGGACTCCAACTACACCGGCTGGAAGCCTTCTCTCGACAAATACGATGCCGCAGGCGGTTTCGGAGGCAACTCCTGGAAGAGCTCCGTATCTTATATCAATAATCAGAAGCAAATTGCCGAGCTCAACAGAGTCTATGATCTGATTGCGGAAAACGGAGCGAAGGTTCTCTATTCCTTCCCGTCCATCATCAGAATCTGCCTCACAAAGGAATCCCAGATTGCCGGAGGCGCGGATCAGACCTCTCTCATGAATGCGATAGACTCCGTTCTCCACTGCACAAGGATATCGGTTCCCTCGACATACATACTTGAACGCAACTATTCCTACAACTCGATTTACCACATTACAAGCGAAGGCGCTGTTTACAGATCCGACAGACTTGCCGAGGATCTCATCGCTTTCCTGAAGAAGAAATAAAGGAGACCCCAAAAAGATGGAAGTCTTAAAGGAACACCTTATTCCGATACTCATCATGGTCATATGTGCCGTGGTATGCATAGCCGCAGAATTTCTGTTCAAGCGGAAAATCATTAAGGTCGGCGAAAAAACAGCCGGTATCATCTCCCTCGTATCAGTCCTTCTCACGGTCCTTATAGGCGCGGGCCTGTTCATTTATCTGACGGTGATCGGAGCCGGCGTTGAAGTAATGCTGCCGGTTATTCTGCTCATTCTTCTGGGCACCATGATTTAAGGAGGGACGCAAAAATGATATTTAACTCGTTTGAATTTCTGGTTTTCTACCCGATTGTTCTGGCTCTCTTCTTCCTTCTGCCGTCAAAGTGGCGCTGGATTATGCTCCTCGTGGCCAGTTACTACTTTTATCTCTCCTGGAACGCGTCCCTCATCTTCCTCATTGTCTTTACGACGGTCGTTTCATGGGTAAGCTCGCTTCTCATCGAACGCGGTCACGACAGGCATCCGGACAAGCCGAACGGGCCGCTTGAAAAGCTGTGGCTGATACTGACTCTCGTGGCATCCCTCGGAGTGCTGTTCTTCTTCAAGTATTTCAACTTCCTGTCCAAATCCGTCAACGATGTAATCAATCTCATCGCTCCCACGCCTTCGGATCCGCTGATTCTCAACCTGATTCTTCCCGTTGGTATTTCGTTCTATACCTTCCAGACGCTCTCATACGTCATCGACGTTTACCGCGGCAGCGTTAAGACAGAAAAGCATTTCGGTTACTACGCGCTTTACGTTTCCTTCTTCCCCCAGCTTGTTGCGGGCCCTATAGAAAGACCCGAAAATCTTATTCCTCAGCTTCACGCAGACCATAAGCCCGAATGGAACAACACAGTCCGCGGTCTCAGAAAGATGCTCATCGGCTTCTTCAAGAAAATCGCGGTAGCCGATCTCATCTCTCCCATGGTCAACGCCGTGTACAACGATGCCGAAAACGCTACGGGCATAGGCGTTCTCATCGCCACCGTGCTCTTTGCCTTCCAGATTTACTGCGACTTTGCCGGATATACAGACATTGCCATCGGCTGCTCCGAAATCATGGGAATCAAGCTCATGCAGAACTTTGACAGACCCTATATTTCCGAAACCATAGCCGAGTTCTGGCGCAGATGGCACATTTCCCACTCCAGCTGGTTCAAGGACTACATTTACTTCCCTCTCGGAGGAAGCCGCTGCTCGACCTTCAGACATATGCTCAACATTTGCATAGTTTTCCTGGTTTCCGGTCTCTGGCACGGTGCCGCCTGGACCTTTGTCATGTGGGGCCTGCTGCACGGCATTTATCAGGTCATAGGTTATTTCACCATGCCGCTCAGAAACAAGCTCTGGGAAAAACTTAAGATCAGCACGAGCTCCGTTCTTGTAAAGACAATCCGCAAATTCAACACCTTCCTGCTTGTATGCATCGGATGGATGTTCTTCCGAGCAAACTCCTTCGGCGATCTTATTACGCTTTTCAAAAAGCTCTTTACCGACTGGCACTTTAACGGCGAGTATTTCTCGGGAACCTTTGAAACCATGGGCATCACCGTTCTCTCCGCCGTCACCGCCATCCTCGCTCTTCTCGTAATGCAGAGGCTCGATGCGTCCAAGCTCGGCATCATCGACCCCTCCGCTCCTCCGAAATTCGACAAAAAGGGCAGACCTCTTCCCGCAGAGGGCGCAGCATGGCTTTCGGAGTCCAGATATGTCTTCATTCTCTGGGCAATTGTTCTTGCATGGCTGATTCTTCTTGTCGGAGACGGAGCCAGTTCGTTCATTTATTTCCAGTTCTGAGGTAATATCCATGAACGACAATAAAAAACGCTGGATACGCCTCCTGTGCTTTGCTTTTGCGGCTCTTATTCCCTTCCTTTTTGCCGCATCGGCGCTGCTCTTTCTCCCCAAGGCATACGGCGAGACCTTCCTCGGCGAGCTTGCGGAAAAATACAGACGTTTAACCGATACCGACGAGCCCAAAATCATACTGATCGGCGGAAGCTCCGTGGCCTTCGGCTTTGACTCCGCATACATGGAGGAAAAAACCGGCTACAAGGTAGTCAATTTCGGCCTGTACGCGACCCTCGGCACAAAAATGATGCTGGATCTTTCCGAGGCCAACATTAACCGCGGCGATATCGTCGTCATCGCGCCGGAGCTCGATGAGCAGACTCTTTCCCTTTATTTCAATTCATCCTCCGCCTGGCAGGGCCTTGAGGGCAATCTTTCGATGCTTTCGCACATCGGCAGTGACAACTACGGTTCATTGCTTGCCGCGCTTCCCGATTACTTAGGCAAACGCGCCGGATACGCATTCTCCGGCGAGAAGCTGTCTCCCTCGGGAATTTACAGAAGGGACTCCTTCAACGAATACGGAGATATCTCCTATCCCCGAGAGTACAATGTCATGACCTTCTCGTACGACAAGTCTCAGACAATCCGCCTGGAAGAGGACATTGTGGACCCGGAATATCTCGTTTACCTCAACGAATACATCGACAGAGCCTCTCACGCGGGCGCTGAGGTGTATTTCACCTTCTGCCCTATGAACGCCATGGCGATGGCAGAGAACACCACAGACGCCTCAATAGAAGCCTTCTACGGCTTTCTGAACGATAATCTCCGCTGCAGGGTTATTTCCGATCCCCGCGACGCCATCATGGATGCCGGCTACTTCTACGACACCAACTACCACCTGAACGATGCGGGCGTCAGAGTTCACACGAGCCTTGTAACCGCAGATATACTCAGAACCCTCGGGAAAACCGATCAGGCGATTCTGGAACTGCCCGAGCCTCCCGGAAAGAAGCCTGAGGATACAATCGGTCCGGGCGGCGAGTATACCGAGGATCCTAACGAGAAGTATTTCATATACGAGGACTTCGGCGGAGCACTCCGAATCATCGGCGTAACGTCCGAGGCGCGCTACATGACGTCTGTCGAGCTCCCTGCGACCGCCGAAGGAAAGAAGGTGCTGGTAGTCGGACCCTCGGCCTTCAAGGGCTGTGAGGCCCTCTCAGAGGTCATTATAGGCGACAGCTACACCCTGATAGAGGACGGAGCCTTTGCCGACTGTCCCACTATCAGAAGAATCGTAATGAACCGCGAAAATTCCGATTCCCTGGAGGCGAGTCCCGACGTATTCAAAAACGCCCCCGATTCTCTGAAAATCTATTTTTTAACTCAGTCATCCTTCGCGACCTTCTCCGCCGGATACTGGTGGGGTCTGCATGCCGCAAGAATGGTTAAACCCTGAAAAAAACCAAGAGCCCCCCGAAATGGGGGAGCGCTTGGTTTTTTTATTGTATTAAGACTTATTCGGTTCCGGTATCAATCAGCTGATAATACCCGCGGGAAGATCGCTGATATTGTCCTTTACGTCATCAAGGAAGTCTTCGAAAGAATCCTCCTTCATGGTGAGAATATCAACGTACTTGGAGGGAGCGGAGGGAGCCTTGGCCTTGGTGTTCACAATGACGGAAATCTTTCCGGGCAGAGTGGCCTTTTCGCCGTTCACGGTTACGGACTCAAGTCCGAAGGTGTAGGTGGAGCTCTTCTTCTTGTAGCTCATCTTGATAACGGTCTCATCGCCATCATCGCTTACGGTAATCTTAACGATGCCGTCCTCCTTGGTGTACTTGACGGTGACGGCGGGAACGCCCTTCATGGTTGCTTCGAGGCTGAGCTTCATGCCTTCCTTGTTGTTCTCGACAACCTTGAGCCAGATGTAATCGGTGGAAGTACCGACCTTGGTGTAAACCTTGATTCCCTCGAAATCCTTGAAATTGATTCCGAGCTCGATGCCGTAAGCGACCTTTTCGCCGCCGGCCTTGGTGGAAACCTCGGCCTTCATAATGGCGCCGGAGGACTTGTTGAGGTAGTACTTGAGAGTGAAGTTTACGCCGGAGTCTTCAAGAGAATCAACCATCCCGTCAACGATTTCGTCGATAGCGTCATAAAGATCCCCGACATCCTCATAAGGAGTCTGTGCTATGACGTTGGCATCGATGAACTTCTTGAGAGCGGAATCCTTCTTCGCATCCTTCCAAAGCTCGGAAACGACCTTGGTGAGGCACTTATCGTCAACCTTGACGGTTACAACGGTGCAGGGTACGTTCTTCTCGCTGAGGACGGTGGTCTCGGAATTTTCCTTCTCAAAGGAAGCGTTGTCGGAGATGAGCTTGTAAAGCTTCTTAATGTATTTGTCTGAGAGGCTCTTGGCATCCTTTTCAACGTTCTTTGCGTCGTTGAAGGACTTGATGGCATCGAGAATCTGATTGTAGATTTCCTCGCTTACAGCGTAATCGCTGTCGCTGTCGGGACCGAATACGGATGTCTTGAGATTCTTCTCAGCCTTTGAGAAATTAATGCCGTAGGCGTCTTTGCCGAGAAGCTTCTCGAACTTGACTACGGCAGCGCTCGAGCTGATATAAGCCGCGGCATCGTACTTGTCTTCACCGAGCTTCGCGTTGAGGATAACGGCAGCCGTGTTCTTGGATGTATTGGCAAAAAACTTTACCGATGCATTGCCCTTGGTGTCTTCGTCGATTTCGATATCATCGACCAGGAATTCAACCGATCCGCCCGTTGCGATTTTCTCGACCGTGGATACGACATCGATATTCTCGTATTTGGCAGCGGTTCTGGAAAGTCCCTTCTGGAACAGAGTCTTTGCCGATTCGGTAGCCGTGCAGGAAACAAGGCTGAATGCCGAAACGCAGAGAAGGAGCGCCAGGAGAGAAACGGTTAACGTTCTGAACAGTTTCTTCATTGGATTTTTCCTCCGTATTTTTTAATATCTCCCATTATGGTAACAGCCTGACACTATAATGTCTCCGACAACATTCTATTGTATTATATCATTTATTATCAAAAAAGTCAATAAAAATCTCTTGTCAAGGAAACTATGAGCCGATAAAAAGCCGAAGAGACAAAAAGAAGTAGACAAAAGCAGTTTTTTCTAGTATAATAACGTAGTATTTTACAAAGGAGGAGAGAACGCCGTGAATATTCTTATGTGTCTGTCGAGAATGACAATAGGCGGAGCCGAAACACATGTGCTGACTCTCGCCTCCGCCTTGGTTCGCAAGGGGCACACGGTGCTTGTCGCATCGTCCGGAGGACCTCTTGCCGAAAAGCTCGGAGAAGCCGGAATAAGTCATGTTCTCCTCCCTCTCGACAAAAAGGATCCGGTTTCGCTTCTCAAATCCGCCGCCGGACTCCGGATGGCAGCAAAAGAAATATCGGCGGATATCGTACATGCTCACGGACGTATTCCCTCATTCGTCTGCGGACTTCTGAAAAAAGCCGGGTCTTTTCCGCCGGTAGTTACAACGGCTCACGGCTATTGGGACCCGAGCCCGCCAAAGGGGCCGCTGTCGTACTGGGGCGAACACACCATTGCCGTAAGCGGCAGACTTAAGACATGGCTGCAAAACGAATACGGAATACCCGGTGAGCGTATTACCGTGATAGAAAACGGAATAATGCCCGAAAGAATCCGGAAAAGCCCCGCGGCTCCTGGCACGGTACGAATTACGGCTCTGTGCAGGCTTGACGCAGACAACTCCGCGGCAATAAGACTGCTGTGCAAAGCCGCAGCGGAGCTTGGCGCCGAGGAAGCTTCGGGTGACTGCCGCGGTCCGAAGCCGGTTCTTACGGTATACGGTGACGGCACCGAAAGAAAAGAGCTTGAGGCTTTTGCCGACGGACTCTCAAAGCCCGGCGGAACCAATTTCAAAATAAAATTTGCCGGCCCCGTCACCTCCGCGAAAAAGGCTTTTGAAGGCACCGACATATTTGCAGGCTCGTCAAGGTCAGCAATTGAGGCGGCGGCAGCCGGTCTCCCGGTTATTCTTCTCTCAGGGAGCGGAGTCTGCGGAGGTATTCTTTCCGAAACAACGGCTGCGGAGGCTCTCGAGAACAATCTGATTCCGGGAGAAGTCATAGGCTCCGGAAAAAGAAGCCCGGGAAAAAGCAACGGCATTTCCGGCATGAACGGAAGCCTGAAGCTTCTTACGGCATGCATCGGGCTCCTCGCCGGAAACACGGAGCTTGCGGGAGAGGCAGCCGGCTTTTCCCGGAGCTTCGCAGCCGAAAACTTTGACATAGATAAAACCTGCGACACAACTCTTTCGGTATACGGGAGGGTGCTTGAAAGAACCAAACGCAGAATTCTTCTCTGCGGTTATTTCGGAGCCTCAAATGCCGGAGACGACGCGTCACTGAAGGCCGTAGTCGGTAAGCTCGGGGCTTCCGGTATACATGCAGAGCGGATTTCGGTCATTTCGAGAAGAAAAGGCTTCAAAGCGGCTGAGGAACTTGGAATAAAACCGGTTCCTCGGCTCGGTCCGGCCTCCATTCTCCGCGAAATCGGGAAAAGCCGGCTGTTCGTTCTTTGCGGAGGTTCACTGCTTCAGGACACAACCAGCAGAAGATCCCTCGCATATTACTTTCATGTTATGAAGGCTGCCGCCGCCCGCGGCTGCCGCACCATGCTCTGGGGCCAGGGACTCGGACCGATAAAACGACGGAACTCCGAGAAAAAGGTTCACGAGCTTCTGCTTATTACCGATGCCGCCGGCTTTCGCGACGCGGATTCTCTCGAATATGCCCGCAGAACCGCCGGAGACGAACGGCGGGCCGTAGGAAAGCCGGATTTTTATCTTTCCGCCGATGCAGCGCTGGACATGTCTGCGGCTTTCCTCAGAAACGAAAACAGCGCCGGAAACGGATATTTTGTAATTATCCCGAAAAAAAGCTCCCGCCGGGACGAACGGGTATTCACCCGGGCCTTTTCGGCCGCCGCGGCGCGAAGCGCCGGGAGGGGCGTACGCCCCGTGGCCGCGGCGCTGCACCCCGGGGACGCGCCCGCCGCAAAGAGAATCGCCGCGGCCTGCGGCGGCCGACTGATAAACTGCGAAAA
>JAKSPQ010000048.1 GCA_024404665.1 Clostridia bacterium | reverse complement strand
TCATGGCCTCGCGCATCATCGATTCCGACTGCACGCCCCTGCCGTCATCGGAAAATCCCGCGAGCATTCCCGGAAAAGCCTCCGCGATGCCGCGCATGTCCGACAGCTTCTCTCCCATCTCACCGACGGTGACAGACGCGAAGGGATAAATGTTAATCGCACCGTCTCTCGCGATGATGTCGGCCTGTATCGCGAAGTTCTCGGCGCTGTCGGGCACGGGCTTCAGATTCGGCATTGTACAAACAGCCGTATATCCTCCCCTCGCAGCCGCTCTCGAACCGCTCGCAATGGTCTCCTTGTAAGAAAATCCCGGCTCTCTGAAATGCACGTGCACATCACAAAAGCCGGGTAAAACCGTATACTTGCTCAAATCGGAAAAAATCTCCCCCTGTTCGGAAGAAATCTTTTTTGAAGAAAAATCGTCGGAGAAAACAACGCTGTCTTTTCCGATAATTTCGGATGCCGCGCCCATATTATCCTGTGCCGTAAACATCTTGCTTTCCGACATTCCTCTTACATCCTTTCCGATTATCCGGGACCTCTTTGCCCCGTCCATGAAAAAAACCTCACCGCGGACGGTGAGGAACATGCAAAAACGCACACTGAAATAGATGCCGGTTGTTCCCGCATCGTCTGATTGCTTTTTGTTGTTCTCGAACGACCATCTGCCCCGCCCTTAAACTAACATATTATACCACAAAAAGCAATATTATGTCAAGAGTTTTATTGTATTTCAGTGGTAAAGGGGGAAAACTGTAAATTTTCAAAGTAACTTCTACGTTTGAAATTAAAGTAGAAGTTAATGTAAATCTAATTATTAGTCAAGAAAAAATATGGAAACTATTGAGAAAACATTTATTGTATTTATATTGCTTACTTCTCGGTCAGGAACGATTTCAGAGAGGAAATAAGATACAAAGGAATATTCAGCACTTCCTCACCGCTGATATCACTCTTCATGGATGTTTTAACCGCATAAGTCGGCTCATATTTTTTGCGATATTCCGCCAGAGACCGCGCTTTCACGTTTTTCTCGGATTTCACTTCAATGGGCACGATATTTTTCCCGCATTGAATGACAAAATCCACTTCTGCGGTGTTACCGCTTGACCAATAATATGCAGTATCATCGGTGGATTCAAGCAGCTGGCAAAGAACAAAGTTCTCTGCCATAGCCCCTTTGAACTCAACATAAGTCGGTGTAGTGTCCAGAATCACTTCATACGGCAATTTGGAAAGCTTACGCAAAATGCCTACATCAGCCATATAGAGTTTAAAAGAGGTATCATCTGCATAAGATGAAAGCGGAATAAACGGCTTTTCAATTTTGCATACCTTATAAACCAGACCGGCACCGATAAGCCATTCCAATGCATCTTCCAGATCCTTGGAACGCCAGCCCGATTTCACGTGGCTGAATATAAACTTAGTGTTTTCCTTGGCAAGCTGTTCCGGGATAGACCTCCAAATTGCCGACAATTTCGGGAAATCCTTTGCCGGTGCGTGTTTTGCAAAATCCAACTCGTAGCTATTGATAATCGCTTGCTGGACCTTTTCCACTTCTTCCATACTATGGGTCTTGCACCAGGTATTCACAACTTCCGGCATTCCTCCGGTCATATAATATTGGCGCAAATAGCCGGATACTTTATCTGCTGCCACACTCGGAAGAGTATCGCCTTTTTTGAAATTTGCGATATAATCCGCAAACTGATCGGAGCAGACCGCCTTCATAAACTCAACAAAGCTCATCGGGTACAGAGTCAGGAAGTCCACTTTGCCAACCGGGAAAGAAAGCTGCTTTTGCAGCGCGATTCCAAGAAGCGAACCTGCACAGACAATGTGATATTCCGGAGCATTTTCACAGAAATACTTCATTGCGGTGATGGCTCTGCCACATTCCTGAATCTCGTCCAGAATGATTAGTGTATTTCCCGCTTCCAAAGTCCTGCCGGCAGACAAACCGAGTTCAAACAAGATACGACTCGTATCATAGTCTTTATCAAAAACGGTTTTCAAGCCTTCGTTTTCTTCAAAATTGAAGTAAGCATAGTTTTTATAGTATTGCTCACCAAATGCTTTCAGAAGGTATGTTTTGCCGCACTGACGAACACCTTTCAGGATCAACGGCTTGCGGTTAGGACTCGTTTTCCACTTGATTAAATCGGCAATAAGCAAGCGTTCCATGTCATTATCCCCCTTTTTACATATCTGTTTTGGTGGTATCTCCTGCATTTTCCATACTTATTATACTTCAAACACGGTTTCTTGTCAAGATGTTTTCCCAAGAATGCTTTGTCATTCTATTTGGTTTTACAACCCATGTGAGAGTTTTAAGCCGCCCTTTTCCCAGGCAGAGGTTCTTCTGACGGGCATGTTTTTTTGCAACAAAATGCGAAGATATATTTCTTTTCTTGCCTTTTTGCGGATTTGTGGTATAATATTCGTAAAGATTTTTGAAATAGGATAACTGTGTTTGAGGCAGTGTGACTTGTTTTATCCGGCAGGTGCTTCGTTTGGGGCTTCAGGGCTGCGGGGAGGGATAAGTCAGGGGGCTTCCCGGGAGAGTAAAGATGATAAATATTAAAACAGTCAGAGTCGGGGCGCTGCGTACGTGCTGCTATATTGTCAGCGGGGACGACGGCATCGCGGTCATAATTGATCCCGGGGCGGAGCCCGGGAGGATAGAGGAGGCCCTGGAAAAAGAGGGGCTGACGCCGTCGGCGATTCTGCTGACGCACGGACATTTTGACCACATCGGCGCCGTCGATGAGCTTGTGAAAAAATACGGTATTCCGGTGTATATAAACAGGGAGGACGAGGAGCTTCTGACGGATCCCGAAAAGAACGTGTCCACAAGGATTTCGGAGACGGATATTATCTGCTTGACGCCTGCCGTGACCTTCGGGGACGGCGATGTTCTCTCGTTCGGCAGCCTGAAGTTCAGGGTAATGCATACGCCCGGGCATACGAAGGGGTGCTCGTGCTTCTTTGCGGGCGACGTCGTCTTTACCGGAGACACGCTGTTTCACGGAGGGTACGGGCGGACCGATGTTTACGGAGGCAGCTCCGCCGTGCTGAGGGAGTCGCTGAGGCGGTTGCTTCCGGAGGTCGAAGGCAAGGAGTTTTATCCGGGGCATTGATCGGAGTAAATCCAAAGAGGGCATACGTGAGTTTGCATTTGAAGGCAAGTCGCCGTTGGTATTGTTCCGTTGTCGGCGGAAAAAGCCTGAGCCTGCGGGGAAAGCCCTAGCAAGCGGGGAAAGCATGAACTTGCAGAAAAAAAACCGTTTTGGCGTCAGTTAGCCCAGAACATGCGGGAAATATAAGCTAACGAGAAAAAACTTGAACTTGCAGGAAAAGCCTGAGCTTGCAAAAAAAGCTGAGCCTGCGGGGAAAGCCCTAGCAAGCGGGGAAGCCTGAACCTGCGGAAATAGTCTTAGCTTGAAGAAAAAAGCCCAAATTTGCGAAAAAAATGATTTTACATAGAAACAAACAAGATTACGGAGAATAAAAATGAAAAAAGACAGAAGAATTCTTGTGTTTTCGGTGGACGCGATGGTCGCAGAGGATGTGGACATTCTCAGAACAAAGCCGAATTTTCAAAAATATATAGCCGGGGGAGCTGAGGTTAAGACGGTGAAAACCGTTTATCCGTCCGTCACTTATCCTGCGCACACCTCGATGATTACGGGCGCTTGGCCCGCAAAGCACGGCGTTATTTCCAATTTTGCCTTCACGACGGATTCCAAGGAGGACACCTGGCAGTGGGACGCGGAGGCGATCAGGATTCCGGACATTTTCACGGCTGCGAAAAAGGCAGGGTATACTACGGGTTCGGTGTTCTGGCCCGTGACCGGAAATCATAAATATATAGATTATCTCATCGATGAATACTGGCTCCCCGAGAAGGACCAGACTCTGCGCACGGGCTTTGCGAAGATGGGCTCGTCGGCCGAGATGCTGGATATTATAGAGAAGAACGAGGGCGAGCTTGCGCCGTCGTACAAGCTTACGGGGCGGAAGAATTTCTGCATTTACCCCGAAATCGACAACTTCCTCATGGCGAACGCCGTCGATGTTATCAGGAAGTATGCGCCTGAGGTAATGTTTGTGCACAACGGGAACATCGATCACCAGAGACATGTGGCGGGCGTGTTCTCGGAGGTCGTAAAGGATGCGCTGGATATCATCGATTACAACATCGGCCAGCTCGGCGAGGCGCTCGAGGCCGCCGGAGTGCTTGCCGACACGGACTTCTTCCTCGTGTCCGACCACGGCCAGAGACAGATAGTCAGAACCGTAAAGCTCAATGTGCTCTTAAAGGACGCGGGGCTCATCGATGTCGATGAAAAGGGCAAGGTTACGGATTACAGGGCTTATTGCTTCTCGAACGCGATGTCGTCGTTCGTATATCTGAAGAATCCCGGCGACCGCGGCCTTTGCGAGATGGTCGGGGCGCTGTTGCGCGGACTGTGCAGAGAGGGCATTTACGGCATCGGCAAGGTTTTGACGCGCGGGGAAGCGGAAAAGCTAGGTGTAACGGGCGATTTCTCGTTTATGATTGAGTCGGACGGATATACTTCCTTCTCGGACAGCTGCAAGCGTCCGATAGTGCCGCCCATGGATCTTTCGGATTTCCGCTTCGGACGTGCTACGCACGGATATTATCCGGAGGTGGGTCCGCAGCCGGTGTTCCTCGGAAAGGGTCCGCATATCGCCGAGGGCTTTGTGCTTGAAAGAACCGATGTGATAAACGAGGCTCCGACCTATGCTGCGCTTCTCGGAGTGGAGCTCCCGGATGCCGAAGGAAAGGCCATTGAGGGCTTTTTGAAGGACTGACGCCGGCATCGGAGACAAGTCCGAAAAAAGGCGGACGACGGGGGAGTGCCTGCAAAAAAGCGTCGGCTGCAATAAGCATGAAAATGTTTCATGAGACAAATAATTTTTTTCTTTACATTTAATAAGAAAAATGATAAAATAATAATTGTTAAAAACCGAGAGTCAGGATTGCCTAAAAAAAGACTGCAATCGGGCAGAAAGGAAGTATATTATGTCTTTAGGGAACCTCTTTAAAAAATTTGTTAAGGACCTCATAATTGATGCCGTCACCGGAGAGAACAATAACAGCAATACTTCTGCGGCTTCGTCCGCACCCGCAGCGGCACAGCCGGCTGCTCCGGCAAATCAGTATGCCGCCGATGCAAACGGCCATTACGAGATTTTCGGTGTTTCGACAAAGACTCACGGCGAATGGACCGATTATTTCGGGTCCGTCCTTGCAGATGATTTTTCCGATTACTCCGTTGAGCGCGAGGTTCCCGCCTCCGCCCTTGACGCAGGAGCTCATCCCAAATGCAAGCCCGTAAGCTTCCTTATGAAGAAGAACGGAAGTCCTGTTCTTGCGATTATGCTTGTCACGACGAAGAGCTACAGATGGTTTTCTACTCAGCAGACAGAGTCTGTGTGCCGGGAGCTTGGCATTCCCACTCTCAGATTCTACGAGCAGTGCGAAAACAATCGCGATTACGTTGCCGACAGAATCAGAAAAGCGCTCTGACAGCTGCTGTCCTGCGGGACAGCTTCCGAAAGCGGAAGGGAATGTCCGTGAAAACGGACGCCTGTGACAGGCCAAGCACCGCGCCGTGAGGCCCCCGGGCGGCTCTGCAGGCAGCCGCGCGATGTCCAGCCCCGTATGATAAACTTATCATTTTAAAGTTTTTCCTTCCGTTTTCGGGAACTGTCCCTATGAAAAAGGTCCCGTCCGAATAATCGGCTGTCGGATAATCCTTCGCATGAGCGTTAGGACGGTGCGGCCGGGATTAATTGGACAGGGACTGTTTTTTATCCTGAAAACGGTTGGAGAAAGGGAGTGTCGGGAAGAAATGAATACTGCGGACCCCAAAGATATTCTGTCTGTTCTCGGCAATGCGGACGCCTGGGAGACTTTTCTGGAATACAAACGTTTGGGAGGACATATGTCCGCCTCGGAAGAAAAGGCGCTGACTTCATTTGTCGAAAACAGGGAATACGAAGAGACTGTAAGAAAAATATGCGCGGAAAAGGCTTTTCCGCATCCCTCGGTGACCGTCATAAACAAAAAGGGAAGTACAAAAAAGCGTATTGTCTTTACGTTTCCGGAAGCCGAAAACAACGTTCTTAAGTTAATAGGTTTTCTGCTCGGACGGTACGACGGTCTCTTTTGCGACAATCTTTATTCTTTCAGAAGAGATACAGGCGTAAAAAAGGCCATAGCCGACCTGAAGTCAGTGCCGGGTATTTCCCGGATGTATTCATATAAGACCGATATCCATGATTATTTCGGCTCGGTTCACCCAGAGCTGATGATCCCTGTCCTGCACGGGGCCATCGATGCAAACGATGCGCCGCTCGCTGACATTATCGCCGAAATGCTGACGGATCCCGTATCTGTAAGAAACGGCGAAGAGATATCGGTGCAGAAGGGAATCATGGCCGGAGTGCCGACATCGGCGTTCCTGGCGGATCTCTTCCTGAGCGACCTTGACGCATCGTTCTTTGAGAGAGGGATTCCTTACGCGAGATATTCGGATGACATCATCGTCTTTGCGGAGACAAAGGAAAAGCTTGAGGAATACGAGAGGGAGATACTGTCGGCTCTGGCCGGAAAGGGTCTCACTGTAAATCCGGCAAAGGAGAAGAGAACACTGCCCGGAGAGGGCTTTGAGTATCTGGGCTTTTTTGTCGACGGTGACAAGACCGATATTTCACGCGTCGCTGCCGATAAGCTTAAGAAAAAGCTTAAACGCAAGGCGGAGGCTCTTTTAAGGTGGAAGCAGAGAAATGCCGCAAAGGGCGCCGACGATGAGCGCGCTCTCAGAGCGTTCTTCAGATACTGCTCCAAAAAGCTCTTCGACAACCCGATAAAGAACGAGATAACCTGGTGCCGATGGTATTTCCCGATAATAACGGCGGACGATACCTTAAAGGAGCTTGACAGATATATTCTGGACCTTGCAAGGCATGTGGCAAGCGGACGATGGTCGGCATCAGGATATAAGATAAGCTACGAACAGATAAAAAAATACGGTTATCAGAGCCTTGTGAACCGATTTTACAGATTTAAAAAAGGTGATGTGATTAAATGAAGAAGTCCTTTGTGCGCTTTGATATGTCAAAGCACCCGATATCAACCAGATGGTTCTTAAGACCCGTCACATACCTGCTCAGCGCTCCGGATGTGAAGAAGCATGCGGCAAAGATTACAAAGACCGGTGTCGAGGGACTTAAACCGCCTTACATACTGCTTTGCAACCACAATGCCTTTATGGATTTCAAGGTTGCGACCAAAGCGATTTATCCTCAGCGAGCCAACTACATCGTTGCCATTGACGGATTCATCGGCCGAGAGTGGCTGCTGAGAAACGTAGGGTGTATATGCAAGCGGAAGTTTACATCGGACATACTGCTGCTCAGACAGATGAAGCGCGCTCTGGCAGGGGACAACGTGCTTGTAATCTATCCCGAGGCCAGATATTCGCTGTGCGGAACCACGGCAGTGCTTCCCGAATCGCTGGGAGCATGCTGCAAGATGATGAATGTCCCGGTAGTGACGCTCATATGTCACGGACATCACGTAAATTCACCGTTCTGGAATCTTCACGACAGAGGCGTAAAGCCGACGGAGGCCGAAATGAAGCTTCTGTACACGGCAGAGGAGCTCAAAAAGGCGAGCGCCGACGAAGTCAATGCAAAAATCGTCGATGCCTTCCGTTACGACGATTTTGCCTGGCAGAAGGAGCGGGGAATAAGGACGCCCTATAAGGGACGCGCGGAGGGACTGCATCGCGTATTATACAAGTGTCCCGAATGCGAGACCGAATTCAGGATGGCGTCTGAGGGGACGGAGCTGTTCTGTAAATGCTGCGGAAAGCGCTGGACCATGTCGGAGCTCGGAGAGCTTGCCGCCATCGACGGAAACACACGCTTTTCCCACATTCCCGACTGGTATGAATGGGAACGCGAGTGTGTTAAGAAGGAAATCGTCGAAGGCAGCTATTCTTCCGGAGCGCTTCCGGTTCATGTGAATACCCTGCCGAATGCAAAGAAGTTCTATCGCCTCGGAAACGGAACAATGATTCACGATATGAACGGCTTTACGGTAAAGGGAACCGACACCGACGGCGATCCCTTTGAAATGATAAAAAGCGTTCCGTCTCTTTATTCCTGTCACATAGAGTATAATTATCTCGGGAAGCACGGAGACTGTGTCGATCTCAACACCCTGGAGGACACCTGGTACATTTATCCCGAGTGCGAGAATTTTTCCGTGACAAAAATGGCTCTTGCAACGGAAGAGCTGTATTTTGACTGGAAAAGGAAGCAGGGCAGGGAATGTAAGCCGGGACTTGCTTAACAAAACAGCTAAGGAAAGGAAAAAACAAAATGGCCGGATTTTTTAAGAAGAAAACGGGAAACGTTTATGCGGGACCGGTAATCAACTGTGTTTACGCAGGTCCCGAGCAGATGCCGGGCTACGTAGGGGACGAACCCGCGGAAATTTCCGTGGAGAATGATCCCGAGAACACCGACGGAGAAAACGCCGGTGTGAATGCCGATAATTCGGGCGACGCGAAAAAAGCTGATACCGAAAAGATCCCCGGGCCCCTGAACGACGATGAAGTCAGGGATGCGATAAATAAAGAAACCGAAAAGCAGTATCCCTTCCAGAACGCGGACATGAATATGGTCAGCGGTATTTATGCCGCACCAAAGTATTCCGCGCCTGTTTACGACCCTGAAACCGGCAATCAGAGAGCCGGCTGTGCGCTCGTGTATGCGGGCCCGGCTTACTTTAACCGGAACGCGGACTCGCTCAGAATTGACATGAATACGTCCGATTTTTCCTTCGCGCCGGCGACTCCCAAAAAGGCTGTATTCTGTACAAATTGCGGTTTCAGAAATGAAAATCCGATGAATTTCTGCCCCGAATGCGGAACACGGCTGGTTACCGCAGACAAAAACTGACATGGTTCCGTTTAAGCTTGAACAGTGCGTCTGGGAAATCACGCTTGCCTGCTGCTTTTCGTGTAAATATTGCGGCTCGGCGGGCGGGAAAGCCAGAGATAACGAACTTACAAAGGAAGAATGCCTTGATGTCGCCGATCAGCTGAAGGAGCTCGGCTGCCGTCGAGTATCCATGATAGGCGGAGAGGTGTTCATGAGGAAGGACTGGCGCGATATCGTAGGCAGGCTTTCCGGACACGGCATTGCCGTAAATATCATAACCAACGGCTTTCTCTTCAGAGACGAACTGATAAATGACATGAAAAAGCTCAGAATAGAGTCTGTTTCCGTTTCACTTGACGGTCCGAGGGAGGTCCATGACAAATACCGCCAGACGGGAAGCTATGACAGAGCCGTCGCGGCGATTGATGCGCTGACCGCCGGAGGGATTAACGTATCTGTTATTTCAACTCTTAACAGCGAGAATGTAAAACAGCTCGACGCGCTGTACGACATTCTGAAGTCACGCAAAATCTTCGCATGGCAGCTGCAGGCCTGCTCTCCCATGGGAAACGCGGCGAACAACGGCATCGATTTCAGGTTTTCACCGTCCGAGGTGATAGCCTTTGTGGAAAGGCATCTCGGAAGTGCGCCGTTTATGATAGGCATTGCGGACAACATCGGCTATTTTACACCCGGAGAGGGCTATCTCAGAGGAAATCCCGGCGGACTCGGCATATTCCGGGGCTGTCAGGCAGGACTTAAGAGTATAGGAATCGACAGCGTTGGAAACGTCCGCGGCTGCGAGTCCATGTATGACGAAAAATTCAACGAGGGCAATCTCAGAGAGAAAAGACTGAGGGAAATCTGGGAGGACGAAAACGCCTTCTCATACAACAGAAAATTCTCGCCTGAAATGCTTACGGGAAAGTGCAGAACCTGTGAACTCGGCCATTATTGCGCCGGCGGCTGCCGTTCCTACAATCATTTTGTGCACGGAAAGCTTTATGAAGCTCCTTTATGCGCAAGAAACGAATAAAAAGACTGCGGAGACCGCAATTCAACCTGCTGCATGCACCGGCATGTGAGCAGGGGAAACGGATTCTCCGCAGTTTTTAATGCTTTGAGGGCCTGTCAACCGTCGTCTGACTGAATCAGGCCCTTTTCAGGTTTTTATTTGCTTTCCGTGATTATGAGAATGTTGTCCTGGACCTTTCTCATGGATTTGTCCGAGGGGCTGTTTTTGAGAACGTACTGTCCGTTCGAATCCTTGATAATCGCAGTGCTCGAGCCGCCGCCGTCAAGGTTTATGAGATCCGTGCAGCCGAAATCTCTGAATATGGTCACGAGATCAAGATAGCTTGCGCCGTTTGAGACCGAGGGCTGTCTGCCGTCTATTTCGATGATTACTATTTCTCCGGTTTCGGAATTGTATCCCGCAGCGGTTCTCGGATGTCTTGTTACGGCCATATCCGTTCCCTGGGCAATGGACGCAATCTTTCCGCCGGCGCTCATGAGGATGATGTTTCCCGCAACGGCGGTCTGTATTTTATGCTTATAAGCAGTATAATTCGAGGCATTAAGAATCCGTATGCTTCCGTCCTTCATCTGTGCGATGAAGGGCCTTTCCGTATTGGGTGCTGCAACAACTCCCTCCTTTACGACGAGGCCTCTCGAAAGACCGGTACCGCCGAGATCGAAAAAGCCGGAGTTGAAGCCCGCGATGACGTTGATTCCGTTTGCGGCAGTCGCTCTTATTGTGTTCATGGTTGTAGAGGTTACTCCCGATACCTCCGTGGCGGCATCGTTCGGAATACCGGCGTAAAGACGGCCGGCGCCGTTTTCAACGGTTACGGCATAGCATTTTACGGGAAGACCGTTTCTGTCGGCGTATTCGATATACCAGTAGTTGATTCCGTCCGCAAGCTTCTGCTCCGTTTTTTTGACCTGTGTCAGCATGTTGTACTCGTTGTTCAGAGTATACATGCGTGTCATGCCGTCCCTGAGCGTCACATTGTTGACATTTTTAAGCTCGGCGGGGATTATTTCCTTTGCCAGGCTACCGAGAACGCTTGAGGCGGTTGCAGGCTTTTTCCAGTCGACGGAAATTCTGTTTCCGTTTGCCACGGTATAGAATGAGTACGCGTCAAAGGGCTCGGATACATGGTCCGTTGGCTCGTCCGGGACGTATCCCAGGAAGAACGCGGCTCCGTCCGTATAGCTTTCGGGAGTAATTATTTGAAGCTTTGCGCCGCATGCGTTGAGTATTGCGGTCGCAAAAGCGGTAATGGCCTTGTCTTCAAGTGAGGTTACGATTTTGTACTCTTTGAGATCCGTGCCGTTCAGAATAATCGAGGGCATCGGAACGGATACGGGAGCCTCAATTCCGACGGTCAGCTCAGCCGGAGTACCTGCGGAAATGACTTTGTGCTCGGGTGAGCTTACATCGTCCTCGTATTCGTATATGTCCTTGCAGAAGGCGATGGCGGCCTCGAGCGTTGCGGCGGGGCATCCGCCCGCAATGACGATGACGTTCTCGCTCGCGATTCTGTACAGGCCTTCGTCGCCGTTCAGCGATGCCGTCGCTTCCAGTGATTCTTTGCGGTTCGTGGCGCCGATGAGAATTTCATATTCAGCCGGCTTTACTTCTTCACCCGATTTGACAAAATCGGTTGCAACGCCGAGAGAAGCTCCCGTTATGCTTTTTATACATCTGTTCACCAGCTGCATGGCGGCGATTTCGTTGGGGTCGTCCTTGTCCGGGCGGACGATGACAAATGATTTGTTTATTTCAAAGCTCTTCGGCGCTTCGGTGGTTTCCTCCGACGTGGTCGCCTCTGCGGTTGTCTCTGCAGGTGCGGCGGGAGAGCAGGATACCGCGGAAATAATCAGAAGAAGAGCCGTAATCAGACTGAGCAATCTTACGGTTAAGCTTGTCTTTTGGTGTGATGCCATGATATCGCCTTTCTTTTTGTCCGATTGTAATTTGACGAACACAAATATATTTATTGATTATAACGTGTATTATATCTATCGGACCGTGATTTGTCAAATGAATTTTCGGTTATTGTTTTATGGTTGATTCGGTGAGCTTGCCCGCTGCCGTCAGCTGAGGCCGTACGCGTCGCGGCTCCTACCGGCTTATAAGCAACCGACGGATGAACCTGCACTGTGTTTTTATCGGTAAACGGCAACGCTTGCCCAGGCCTTGAGAAGAGGCTCAAGCTCGCTTATTACCTCATCGTCGGTGCGGAGATCCGGGCAGTCGTTCCAGTCGCAGAAAAATGCGCCTGCTATCATACTGCGTTCCTCATCGGAATACAGACCGTAGCCTTTTTTTGGCTTTCCGTCTGTGATGTTTCCGAAGGTGTACGGAGACCATTCCTTTTTTATGGTTTCCGGGTTTACGCAGAGATAGGATTCGGGAGCGTCTTTTCTGGCGGATTCGATAAGGACGTAATACGAGTGCACCGAATCGACGTTGATGAGCCGGTATCCGTTTGCCGCAAGCGATGCCGGCGATTCGTACAGCGCCCTCGTTGACCAGTACTGGACGACAAAGTCGCTGTCAAACTGAACGTGAAGCGCGGGATCCGTCGTCCAGCCGGTATCGCAGGTGCGGCGGAATTCATCGTTCCAGATTCTCACGGATTTGTATCCGAGAGACTCTGCGCGTGCTTTGAGCGAATTTGCGTAGAGAACAAAGAGGTCGTAGGCGACAGCCGTCGGCTTACCGGAACGGGCGACTGCTGCTTCCTTCCATGAATCCAGCTGCTGCCAGCGGGTGAGTATGTCGGTCGGAACGACGGCCTCGCCGAAGCCCAGAAGCTCGTCTCCGCCTATGTCGATTTTATCGCAGCCGAGGCTGCGGAAGAGTGCGGCGTAGCTGTCGATGACGCTTTTTATGAAGGCCTCCGCTGCGGGATTTGCCATATCGAAGCCGCGGGAGACGGACGTGTTGCGCGTGCCTCTGACTCTTGAAACCGCGCCTTCGCAGACGTAGAAGCTTGAGATGCCGTAAACATCGGCAGTGCCCTCCGGAAAGCTCAGAAGCGTTCCGTTTTTGAAGAAGCGATAGCCTCCGTCGAACTCGGCACGGTAGGTGTCTCCGTCCAGGACGTAGTCCAATGCGCCTTTTTCGGCAACGTAGTCGTTGAATTTTTTAACCGTATAGTTCAGGTGACCCGGGGAATCGAGCGAAGGGATGACATCGATGCCATGTCCGGCGGCATGAGCGACAACGGCTCTGACTTCATCGACGGAAAGAAAGCTTTCGTCGACGTGGCCCTTTACCTCCTGGGGACTGAGGGCGGCATCGCGGCCTGCAAGCCACGGGTAAGCGGGACAGTCGATGCCGAGTCCGGCATCCTCGGAAAAGTGAATCATAAGCGTATTAAGGCCCAGTCCTGCCATTATATCAATGAGGCGGATAAGGCATGCGGGACGGAAATATTTGCGTCCTATATCAATCATTACGCCGGTTTCTTTGCTTTTCATGGATATATCTTATCAATATAGCAGCATGCCGAGAATGGCAGCGAAGATAATCATTAATATCGGAGGGAATTTGCGTTTTTTGTGCGTGCTGAGCCAGAATGCGAAATTGGCGGCAACAAGCAGCGCAAGAATGACAATGCCTCTGAAATCCGGCCTGATGCCGGAATCAATTACTCCGGGAACCGAGCTTATTCCGATAAGGTTTTTAAGCAGCAGCAAAAATCCGGTGGATATTATGAGGCCGACAATGCAGGGCCTGAGACCGGCCAGGAAGGCCTGAACAGGCTTGTATTTGATGAGATTTCTGACGATTGCGGCGATAAGCAGAATTATAATGAGAGCCGGGAGCACAACACCGACGGTTGCGCAAAGAGCGCCGAGAAAACCCGCCTGCGAGCTTCCGATGAAGGTTGCCGCATTTATCGCGATGGGCCCGGGAGTTGATTCCGCAACGGCAACTATGTTGAGAAAATCCTCCTCCGACATCCATCCGTGAGCTGTTACCTTCTCCATGATCAGCGGAATCATGGCATATCCGCCGCCGAAGGATACTGCTCCTATTTCAAGAAAGCTTAAGAATAACTCGAGGAGAATCATTTTTTCTCCTTTCCGTGAGCTTTAATCAGGCTGCACACGTAAACCGCGATTCCGACCGTTCCGGAAATTAGGATAAAATATATGGTGGAGAAGTTCAAAGAGAAGAGCGACACGGCAAGCATGCCCGCAACGACAGCGGAAAAAATCACAATCGTGACGGGGTCCTTTTTCATTCCCTTAAACAGCTTGAAGCCGGCCGAGAGAATGAGATAGATTACGCATGCCTGAATTCCCTTGAATGCCTTGGATACAAGGGTGAGAGCGAGAAATTTGTCAAAGAAAAGAGAAATCAGATAGATAAGGACAAAGGAGGGAAGGCAGACGCCAAACGTGGAAATGAGCGCTCCGGGGACGCCTCCTGTGACATAGCCTATATAAGTCGCGGAGTTTACGGCTATGGGGCCGGGAGTGGATTCCGCAATTGCCGTCATATCCAGAAACTCCTCCTGGCTTATCCATTTTTTCTTTGAAACGAATTCGTTTTCGATCAGGGCTATCATGGCATAGCCTCCGCCGAAGGTGAAGGCACCGATTTTGAGAAAACTCAAAAACAGTGAAAGCATTTTTTTCATAATTGGTTTTATATTCTCCTTTTTATCCTAGCGGATAATTTCCGTAATCATCAAGCCCCAGCATAGGCAGAAGTCTCGTAAGAAAAATTCTGTGCCTCATGTATGAATGAAGCTCAAGAGCATCGTACATAAGGCTTTCGGGACAGTGGATTTCACTTAATGTCACGGCACCGCCCGCTGCGCGCAGCCGGTCTGTCAGGTACCGGGGATCCGGCACGTATTTCATTATTGCATCACGGATTTCCTGCCACTTATCCTCGGTGCCGCGCGGGGAAACCAGGTCGGTAATCGGGGAAGTGTTGAGCTTCCGTATGTCTTCCCTGAATTCGGGATCAAAGCGGGCGACCAGTGTCTCCGTATCAAGAGGATCCTCCGACGCTTTTACCGAAGCATTATCCTCAGCTATTCTTCGGTATAGCTTTGCGGCAATCAGAGATGTCACTCCGACCTTTTTTCCGTGATACTCCGGCCAGATTCCCCGGAGACATTTATAGTCCTCAAGATAAT
>JAKSPQ010000047.1 GCA_024404665.1 Clostridia bacterium | reverse complement strand
GCATAAAGCTGAATCGATAGAAAAGAATGACAAGGTTTGCTTTACGGTTTACGGGGACGTATCGGTAAAAGACGAGGCTTGGGCGCCCTATGTAAAAAGCGCCGTGGTATTCGGCCGATGCAGACCGATTGCCGACAGGGATGCTGCTCTGACACTTGTAAGGGAGCTTGCCGAAAAGTATTATCCTGAAAAGCAGCTCATCGACGGTGAAATCGCCGCCTCCGGAAAAGCCGTTCAGATGTTTGAAATCGAAATAGAACATCTCTCCGGCAAGGAAATACAGGAAAAATAAAATAAGCCGGAATGATTTCCGACGAAAAATCTTAATACTTCCCGGTCACGGAGGATAGGGTGCGCAGAGATGCGCCCCGTACCTGCTGGCAGGGGGGCCAAAAAGGCAGTGCCGCGGCACTGCCTTTTTTCATATCTTGCTTTAACGGAAACAACTGCGATAAATCCCGGCGGCCCGGGACAAGCCTTTCTTGTCAGAGATTTTTCCTTACTTTCTCGGTCTTTTCGGCCATGGCTCTTATTGATACTCTCTCGTATCCGAAAAGCTCGGAGCAAAGCGTATCGTCCGTGAAATCGATAAATGCATGGGGAAGCTTACCGTAGCCAAGCATTACGCCGAGCACCGAACCTACCGTAGCTCCGTTGCAGTCGGTATCAAAGCCCTGCATAACCGCCATTCCTACGGAGCGAGTGTAATCCTTTTCTCCGTAAAGCAGGCAGGCCGCAACGATTTCGGCATTGGATACCGTGTGGCACCAATCGTGCCCGTCGTATTCGTTATAACGCCTGTGCAGCTCAGCAAAGAATTCATCGCAGCTTACTCCGCCGCGATAAGCGTCGATAACGCCCGTGATTGCCTTATACAGTCTTGAAGAGGCCGGTATTTCGGCCAGTCCTCTGCGTATGACGCGCTCGCAGTCGATGAGGCAATAGGCCGCGGCAATCATTGCGCTTACCCACATTTCTCCGTATATACCGTTTTTGATATGCGAAATCGCCGCGTCACGGAAAGCCATATCGGCAGCCTGCTCCGGGTTTCCGGGACAGATATAACCGTAGAAATCTCCTCGTATCTGTGCTCCTATCCATTCGCGGTACGGATTTTTGTACTCAGCGGAATAAGGCGGCATATACCCTTCGATGAAGTTGCGATAGGCCACTCTCTCCGCAGTGCAGTAGGCGTCCTTGACCTGCGAAGCGAGCCAGACCTTGGCGACATCCGCCGAAGTGAAGCCCTTTCCGTATTTCGACACGATTTTGTATCCCATAATCATGTAGTTTGTGTCGTCATCGCTGGGCATACAGCCGAGATTTTCCGAATATGCCCGGTTTTTTATACCGAAGCGTATGCCGTCAGCGACTTCATCGGTGATTTCTTCTTTCTTTATATACCTCGTCATGGGATAATTTCCCGTGCGGGTGAGAATAAGCTTAAGCTCCGGACTTTTTATACCCTCAACCGGCTTTCCGAGAAGGCAGCCGCAGATCCTTCCGTACCATCCGCCGAGGGTTTTCTCCGCGATGACGCCGTCCTCCGGAAGCGCAAGCTCCTCCTCTGCTCCTTTGCGAAGTCTTCTGATTCCCTCGATGTCGGAGGGCTCTTCATAAGGATAGCCGGCCTTTATCGGAGCATCGCAGACCATTCCAAAGACGGCATCGGATATAGTATCCTTATATTCGCTGTCCGGCAAAGCCGCGACGGCATCAAAAAGAGGCTTCAGGCTCTCTATATCCTTTCCCTCCTCAAGCGACTGGCGATATTCTACGTCGAGCTGCTTTGAGTAGTTTTCCCACTTGTGGAAATCCGCCGTATTTCTTTCTATTTCATTCTTTTTCATAAATCGCACCTCAGCAAAAAAAGTGTGGCTTTCCCCGTTTGACGGTTTATCTGTACCCCACCGCCATGGCAAACAGAAGAAGTCCGCAGGTTGCCGCAAACAGCGACAGCATGATTTTCCATGAGAATTTCATGTACTTCGGGTAGCTCGTACCCGCAAGATTGAGCGCAATGAGCAGCGCGGCATTTGTGGGATACATGACGTTCGCAAGTCCGTCGCCGAAAATATATGCAAGTACGATCATATTTACGGGAATAGAATAAACGCTCGCGACGGGAACGAGCAGAGGCATCAGCAGAAAGGCCTTGGCCGAGCCCGAGGGGACAAAGAATTCCATAATCAGAACGACGAGGTAAATAAACAGAATCAGCACGAAGGGCGACATGCCTTCCGTGGCTCTGAGCAGATATCTGATCAGAGAGTCGATGGTCATGGATTCCGTAAGAATATATTTAATAGACGAAGCGAACAGAATCATAACGATGGCGGGCAGCATTGAAGCCACTCCTCCGAAAAATGAAGAGAGATAATCCTTCACACTCATGCCTGACAGTGCGCAGCCGGTTATTCCGCCGATGAGGAAGCACAGCGCGAATATCACGAGAGTGTAATCCCGCAGAGCTTCTATGAAAATCGAGGACACTATAAGCAGCACACCGACGGCGATGCACACCCCGAACGCGGCAATTCCCCGCCCTTTTTTTACGTCCTTTTCAAACGCCCCCGCATTTTCGCTCACCATGGCACCCTGTTTCTCGATGCCGGCGGTATAAAGCATCAGAAAAGCGACAAGTATCGCATACAAAACTACAAATACAACAGCCCTCATCCACAGTCCGCCGAACACGGTTACACCGGCAACCTTCTGGGCAATACCCGTCCCGAAGGGATTGAAAAGACCGGCTGCATAGCCTGCGGCACAGGGAATGACGGAAAATCCGAGTCCCGTCATATTGTCCCAGCCAAGCGAAACCGCAAGCGCGCAAAGGATCGGAACCAGAGGAATAACCTCCTCAAACACTCCCGCGAACGAGGCTAAAAGCATGAACACAAGAGGCAGAACAATCAAAAGAAGCCTGCGGCGCGAGTAAAACTTATCCACGGTCACTCTGAGGAGGTATTCGATCAGGCCTTTATCGCTCAGGGCCTGAAATACTCCGCCTATTATGAGGAGGAACACAAGAATCATTATCAGGGTTACGTTACCGTCGCTTCCGAGCACCAGAATCGGTGACAGCAAAAACTTATGGAACGGGAAATCCGCATCCTTTTCCTCAAATACTCCTCCGGCCTCCGATGATGTATCTATGACCTGATTGCCTTCCCCGTCCGGAACCCTTACGAATTCACCCGAGGGCAGTACAAACGTGAGCACGTAAGCCGCGACCATAAGCGCGATGATGATAACCATAGAAACGGCAAAGCTTTTTGCCGATATACTGAGCTTTTGTTTTTCTTCCATAAGACCTTCTCCGAATACGTTACTGAAGCATGCCTAATTATAGCACATATATGTGAATTTTATATTAATACGCAAAAATAAGGAACCTCAGGTTCGAAAAAAGTTTTCGATGCCCTCTTGACAACCGCCTTTTTTTGTGGTATAATTCAGCACACAGTGTGCTGAGGAGGTGATAATACATGAAAAACGCGGCGGAAACCCTTATCAAAGACGAAATGAATGAGGAAATAATCTCCGCAGCCGAAAAGCTGGCAGTTGCCGACGGAGCATCAACCGTTACCGTCAGACGTATTCTGCAGGCCCTCGGAATCACGAACAGAGTCTTTTACAACCGTTTTCACAACATCGATGAGGTCCTCGAAATCGTTTACGAAAGAATCATCGTCAGAATCAGAGCGGGAATTCTTTCCGGCTTTGATCCCGACGGGGATTATTTTTCACAGATTATCTCCATCGGCACGGAAACGATCAAGCTTTCATACGAGCATAAAATGAATCTGAATCAGTATATTTTTGAAAGCGATTCAGCATCGCAGAGCAATTACTACTGGTGGAAGAACGAAATCGCAAAGCTCATCGAATTCGGAAAAGCTAAAAACTACATAGAAGATGTAGATACGGAAGCCGTAGGCTATTCTATCTGGTGCTTCATAAGAGGCTACAATGCGGACGCAGTGGGAAGAGGAATTCCTCTCGAGACCGCAATAAAGAACTTTAAATACAGCTTTTCCTTCATGCTGGAGGGCATGAAAAAAAGGCAATAGAGCGCGGGACTTCCCTGTCTGCGAAATAGCCGGATTAATAATAATCCATGTGTTGACGGCAATTTATTCCGTCAACACAAAAAAATAGCAGCACACGGTGTGCTGAAATTAACTCGGGCAAAGGTGCTCCGGAATGAGGTAACAATGGACAAACAGATTTACAGAGAAAGAAAAGATTTTTCTACGGTTCGCGAGCTTGTGGAGTGGGCGGGCTCAACACACGGTGACAAGCCGGCATATTCCTACAGACTTAACCCCGGCGACAGCGAGCCTGTGCGTATATCCTTCAACCGCTTACGTCAGGACGTCCGGTCCCTTGCAAGCGAGCTCATCGCAATGGGCTGTGCGGGCAAGCACATCGCGGTCATAGGAAAGCTGTCTTATGATTTTGCGCTCATGTATTTCTCGGTGCTCTCCATCGGTGCCGTGCTTGTTCCTCTTGACCGCGACTGGCATTCCGAAGATCTTGCCGACACCTGCTCAAAGGCGGAAGCCGATTTTCTCTTCATCGATGAGGACATTGCGGACAAGGCTCCGTCTATTCTTGAGCGCTGTCCCGGATGCCACGCCCCGGTTTATATGAATGCCGTACACAATTCCGATTGCGTTGCTCTCCTGACGACAAGAGGAAGCCTGAAATACGCGGAAAATCCCAAGGCCTACTCCGAAGCTCCCATTGATCCCGATGCGCTGTCTCTTCTCGTGTTTACATCCGGAACGACCGGAAAGGGCAAGGGCGTCATGCTTACCCAGACGGCTGTTCTGCTTGATATTACCTGCGCAATTCCGTACATAGATGTCGGCAAGAACACCATAGGCGTTCTTCCCCCTCATCACACATACGGCTCAACAGTTATGTTCATCGGTCACGCCGCATTCGGAGCCGAGGTTTATATCTCGTCAGGTCTGCGCCACATCACCAAAGAATTAAAAGAGCAGAAGCCCGAACACATGGTAATGGTTCCCCTTTACCTTGAAACCTTCTACCGCAGAATCATGTCCACGGTTAAGGAGCAGGGCAAGGATAAGCTGCTGTTCAACATGATAAAGGTCAGCAACGGGCTCCGCAAGGTCGGAATAGACAGAAGGAAGCAGCTGTTCGCCTCCTTAAGAGAGGCCTTCGGCGGTGAGCTGAGAACAATCGTATCCGGCGGAGCCCCCATCAACCAGGAAATCCTTGAATTTTTCGAGTCCATCGGCATTAATACCCTGAACGGATACGGAATTACCGAGTGCGCACCGCTCATCGCGGTTAACCGTTCAAAGAACGTGGTTCCGGGCAGCGTAGGCAACGTTATTCCGATCGATCATGTCATCATCGATGAGCCCAACGAGTTCGGCGAAGGCGAAATACTTGTCAAGGGACCGAACGTAATGCTCGGTTATTTTGGGGACGAGGCTGCCACCTCGGCGGTATTCACAGATGACGGTTACTTCCGCACCGGAGATTACGGACGCCTCGATAACGGCGATATTCTCACCATCACCGGAAGAAAAAAGAACCTTATAATTCTCTCCAACGGCAAAAACGTTTATCCCGAGGAAATCGAGAACGAAATCATCGCGGTCCCCGGAGTGCTCGAGATAGTCGTTTACGAAGGAAAGAGCCGCAGAAAGCCCGAGTACAATGCCATCGTTGCGGAAATATTTCCCGATGAGGAATATATCAAAAAGAACGGCATAGAAGACGTAAAAGCGTATCTCAAAAAATACATCGACGACTATAACAAAACCGCTGTTCCTTACAAGAAAATTCAGGTGCTCAAGATCCGCAAATCGGAGTTCCCCAAGAATACGCTCCGCAAAATAAAGCGCTTTGAAATCGATACCGAAATAGATTAATCTTGAATTAACTCCTCCCCTGTGGTATAATATATGAAACATCACAGGGGAGGAGTCTTTTTATGATAAAAATAGGTTTTTTCGGTGCCAAACGCGGCAAGACTTACATTGATCTCATCGGTAAATTCGCCGATGAGGCTGAAATAACAGCAATCTGCGAGGCGGACGAGGCCGTTCGGGCAAAGTTCACCGATATTCCCTGCTTTGACAATTTCGATGCTTTCCTGTCATACGGAAAGGATCAGGGAATGAATGCGGTATTCCTTGCAAACTTTTTCAACGAACACACGCCCTACGCAATCAGGTGCATGGAAGCGGGAATGGACATCATTTCCGAATGCACGGCAGCATCGACAATGAAGGAGTGCGTTGAGCTCGTAAGAGCGGTCGAACGCACCGGCCGCAAATATATGCTCGCCGAGAACTATCCCTTCATGGCCAGCAAGCTCGAGATGAAGAGAATCGTCAATGAGGGCTCTCTGGGCTCTCTGCTCTATGCCGAGGGTGAATACAACCACACAGGCGACATCGCAGAGCTCAAAAAGCTCACTCCTACTAAGTACCACTGGAGAGCATGGATGCCGAGGACCTATTACCTCACACATGCCCTGGGCCCGATTATGCACATGACCGGCAGCTATCCGAAGTATGTCAGCGGAAGATGCGCATCGTCCGCTCTGCTTGAAGAAATCAAGGACTTCCGTCCCAATACCGACGGTGTGGGCATGATGTTCTGCGAAATGGACAACGGTATGATAGCCCGCTTTACCGGCTGCACCGCCATGGCTTCCGATTACGGAAGATACCGCATCTGCGGAGACCGCGGCAGCGTCGAGTTCGGAGAATATCTGAACAATATGGTCAGAGTTCTCTACCACAGCTTTACGACGCCGGAGGGCGCGCCGCAATCGTCGCTTTACAAGCCGGACTTTTCACGCTACGGAGCAGACGGAAAGGCTGCGGCGAATGCAGGCCACGGAGGCAGCGATTACTGGGTTATCAGACACATGATAAACTACTTTGCCCATGATATCGCTCCGTTTTTCGATGTCTATGTCGCAACGATGATGTCTGCCACCGCAATTCTCGGTTGGAAATCCGCAATGAATCACGGCGAAAACCTTGAGGTGCCCGACTTCAGGCGCGAAGAAGACCGTCTCAGGTGGGAAAACGATGCCGATACGCCCTTTCCCGACAGCGAAGGCAACGGCGCAACCATTCCCTGTGCCACAAGGCTGCTCTGATATTTCAGACCGGGGTTCCGAAAGCTTTGTGCTTTCGGAGCCCCGGCCTAATAGTTTCCGTAAGGAAAGATGAAAACATATATACCCGATTATTATAATGAATTCCGCTGCATCGCAGGCAAATGCAGGCATTCCTGCTGCATCGGCTGGGAAATAGACATAGACGACGCTTCCCTCCGGCGCTTCAGGGAAGACCCTCTGGTCTCGCCGTATATTGACATCGACGGCAGCGGCAACGCCCGCATGAAGCTCACGGAAGACGAACGCTGCCCGCTTCTCCGCTCCGACGGCCTCTGCGAACTGATAATTCGCCGCGGAGAAAAAAGCCTGTGCGACATATGCAGGGATCATCCGCGGTACAGAGGCTTTTTTACCGACCGCATCGAGCTCGGGCTTGGCCTCGTCTGCGAGGAGGCTGCGCGAATAATTCTCAGCCGTCCGCACCCGATAAAGCTTATTCAGGCCAACGACGACGGCATCGGCACCGACTGTCCCGAGGACGAGGCCTGGCTCCTCGGCGAACGCGAACGGCTCTTAGCTGAGGTCTCCGAATCAGGTCCGATCGCAAGATTTCATGAGTATCTGATATTCAGGCATATTCCCGACGCGCTCTACGACGGGCTCTATGAAGAAAGAGTTCGGTTTATAGAAGAAACGGTGGACGCGATAAAGAAGGCCTATTCGGCATCCGACGGAAGCATTTCCGCGCTCGCGGAAACCGTACGGGCGTGGTCGTACGATGCCGAATACGACGACGAGTACATCCCCGCAAGGCTCAATGAGCTTCATAACAGTCTGAACAAGTAATGCCAAAGACCGTTTTTTTCAAACCGGATACAGCAAAAAAGAGCCGCAACACAGGTTCCGTTTTTTCGTAAAACACCTGAAAATATCGCCGGAAGTCCTTTCGGCGATATAAAAAGCATGCTGAAAAATCTCAGAGTTTTTTCAGCATGCTTTTTTATTATTCGAGAAGTCCGCCTGAGTCCTCAGGAAGCTCGCCCGCGTCTCCTCCCGCTGTATCTTCGGGAGCCGATGTTGTTGTCTCTTCGGGAGTTGTTGTTATCTCCGCGGGAGCTGTCGTTATCTCCGTGGGAGTTGTCGTTATCTCCGCGGGAGCTGTCGTTATCTCCGCGGGAATTGTTGTTATCTCCGCGGGAATTGTTGTTATCTCTGCGGGAGCTGTCGTTATCTCCGCGGGAGCTGTCGTGACCACCGAATTACCTGTAACAGCCGTTGATTCCTCGGGCTTGCCGGCCGTTGTGACGGCCTCAGTCAACGGATCCTCGGGAGTCGTGACATTACCTGTCGGAAAGGTAACACGGACTTCCGTTGTCTCCTCGGTTTCGGGAGTGAGCGACGATGTTTCGGGAGACGACGTGTCGTAAGTCTCTTCGCCCGTGCTGTCATCCGTAACGGCGGACGAGTCAGCCGGCTGAGAAGCGGTATCGGAAGGGCCTGCCACGGTTGTATCCGGGTCTCCCGTGTTTTCCCCGAGACCTCCGCATGAGCCCAAAACGCATGCAATAAGCACCGATGCGCACAGCAACGAAATTATATAAAGCTTGCTTTTCATGTTTTTTGCCTTTCCGTAATACACCCGCAGGACGGATACTCCCATCCGGCGCCGACGGCTGTTTTTCGTTTTATCATATGTTCGCGTTAAGGATTTGCCGTCTTCTCCGTTCGCGTTAAGGATTTACTATCTTCTCAAAAATGTTTCCTTCGGCATCCTCTGTAAGCACAACTTTCCCTATGACTATCCTACGGTCACCGCTTGGCTTGTCGGGATTTGTCTGAACATGGAAGGATGTATACAGCTCGCCTGAAACGGTTCTGAAAAATGCGTTGTGTCCGGCTCCGAAAAGGCCTTCTCCGGAGCAAAACACCGGATTTGCCGACTCGGGTTTTATCCAGGGGCCCATGGGATCATCTGCGACTGCCATACATATTGAATAATCGTTTGACGCGTAGAAATTGGCGGAATAGTTCATTATATAGCGTCCGCCGTACTCGATTACATTAGGTCCCTCGTTCCAGATGTGAGGTATATCCATTTTGACGGAAAGAGACTTAAGCTCAAAGGGAAGCTCCGGAGTTGCAACCAGTCTGTGTTCCCCGAAAACGGAAGTGAGATCATCGCTCATCCTTACGCAGTAGAGCTGGCTGACCTTTTTTCCGTCGATGATATTCTCCGAACAGTCTCTGGAATAGTAAAAATAGTTTCCGTTGTCGGTCATGAGAACAGAGCCGTCTATGGTATTATATCCGAGGTCAAACATGGGCCTTCCGTAAACATCGATGAACGGTCCCTCCGGGGAATCACTCACCGCGACACCGATGCGGAAATTGTGCTTGTTTGAACCCGCTTTTTTCATCGCACGTACGTTTGCGGAATAGTGCATGACAAATCTGTCGCCCAGTTTTACGACCTCCGGCGCCCAGAAGCAGTCAAAGCCCCAACCGTTGCCGGGACGCTCCGTATCGAATACATGTATAGGCTCGCTCCAATGGATGAGATCCGTACTCTTTCTTGCAAAGAACCCGCAGCAGCCGAATTCACCGCAGGTTGAATATTCGTAATACACCCCGTTATGAAGTATTATCTGGGGATCTCCAATATTCGTAACATCGGTAATAATCATTTTATATCACACCTTCATTTCAGTCGGTTGCACTCTGAAGCCGCGCGTCAGCAGGACTCAGAACGCAAACTGATATACGCAGAACGCGGCATAGAGCAGGAGAAGGATTATTCCCTGCGCCCTGTATACCTTTCCCTTAATAAGCGTGGGAATCGCCAGAATTGCCATTACAACGCCGACCAGAGGAAGCTCTACAACAAGTCCCGAAGACATGCCCGCAATCTGCTTTGTGTTCTCGGTGGCCTCCGCTATGCTGAAGGGGGAGATTGTGGTGGATACGCCGGCAACCAGCACAAGGTTAAAGAGGTTTGCGCCGATGATGTTCCCGAGCGAAAGAGCGCTGTGTCCCTTGGCAAGAGCCACCACGGCAGTCACAAGCTCCGGCAGCGATGTTCCGAGAGCTATGAGCGTAATTGCGATGACGGACTCAGGAACGCCTATCCATTCCGCGATCTTCTTTCCGTTGTTAACGAGCAGATATGCTCCTACGGCGATGGCGACTGCTCCGATTATAAGAAGCAGTATGTCCTTCCAGAGCGGCGAGGGAGCAAAGTCCTCCATTTCCTCATCTCCCTTTTCGGGAGTCTTTTTAGCGGAAATTATCGAATAGACCATATATACCGCAAAGATTGCGAGAAGAGTAATGCCTATCCATCTGGTGAAATCGAAAACATAGGCTGCAAGCAAATAAACCACGAGAGCGACCGCAAAGAAGCAGACGGGTATCGCAAAAGAAGATCTTGATACCTTTGCGGGTCTGATCGCCATCGTCAGCGCCGCAATAAGCGCAGCGTTGCAAATAATTGAACCTACGGCGTTTCCGTACGCGGTAGCGCCCTGACCTTCAATGGCCGAAATCGATGATACCATAACCTCGGGCACCGTCGTACCGATTGCCACAACGGTTGCTCCGATGAGCAGCTCGGGAAGATGAAATCTGTGAGCGATGCCCACAGCACCGTCGACGAACCAGTCTCCGCCCTCAATCAGCAGGCCGAAGCCTACCAGAAACAGAAAAATTGCAAGAACATTTTCCATAAAAGAACTCCTTTGTGCCTTTCCCGCTTCTGCCGGGGAAGGACAAACTAACAGTGATTATTCGAGAATATTGGTGGTTATCTGATCCACGCCGTAGCCGATGAGGCGCTCTGCGTCCTCGGGATTATCCACAGTCCAGCAGTTTATGACGATGCCGCGCTCATGAAGGGCTGCCACGTTTTCCGCGGTGAGGTCGTTAAAGTTCGCATCGATTCCGAGGCCGTTCTCGACAAGCTGATCAATTATGGTCATGGGGTCAATCCTGTGGGTAAGGAACTTCGCGGAGGCATCGGGGTATACCTTTCTGAGATTGAGCATGGTATTCCAGTCAAATCCGATGAAAATCATGCCGTCGAGATAGTTCATGTCACGGATTATACCGACAACCTCGGCGCACATCTCCTCAGTAAACAGTCCTTTGAATTCGAGGACGCATTTCTTGCCGTAGTCCCTGCAGATTTTGATATATTCCTCCAGAGTCGGCATCATAAGGTCGCCGCGGTCGAAAGAACCGTCGCGGTCCTTGTACTGAAGTCTGCGGAGGGTCTGAAACGTGGATTCCTCGGGGACCAGCTTGTCGACGCAGTTACGCTCGGTTGTGCCGTCGTGATGCAGGACATAGTGGCCGTCAAGTGTTTTTCTTACGTCGGTCTCGATTCCGAAATAGCTTCTGTTTGCGGCAGCAACAAAAGCCGAGCAGGTGTTTTCGCGTTCAAGTCCCGAAAGACCTCTGTGCGCAACAATGAGAGTATTGCCGTGATCCGCGATTTTTATTGTATTCTTCATTCGGTACTCCTTAAGTCGGCCGTAATCAGCCGATTATATAATTTATTATATATTATATCACTTTTTTTGCGATATGTCATTCTTTTTCTTTATAAACCGATGGTTTTCGATATTTCGGCTTTAAAAGCGGGAACCGCGTCTGATTATTATTTATCAAAATATCCGGGGATATGGGTCACGTTTTTTCCGCCGTCCATAAGGATAAAGCCTCTGCCCTCTCCGCCTGTTCCGCCCGCAAGCACCCAATTTTTATAGGCTCTTCTGAGGCCTGTGTTTTCGGGCCATTCCTCAGGAGGCAGCACCGAATACTTTCCGAAAACTCTCCATGCGCAGCTGAAGCCTTTGCCGTCATCCGAACGGTATATGAAGGCATCGGACATGAAACGCAGTATATTCGAGCCTTCGGGCAGGAACTGTCTGTGCTTTTCGTAGTATAGCCATGTGGATACGCCGAGCAGAACGGGGCCGTTTCCGAATTTGTCCCTGTAAAACTCCTCCGCTCTGCGGTATGAGTCAAGACGTACGTCATCTGTAAGCGGAACACCGCTTGAGGGAATGTGGAAATTCACATAAGGAGTTCCTGTTTTAACGGTATATCCGCATGGAAGCTGAATGTCGGGACCGTTGTAAACAGGTCCGTACTCATACTGGAATCTGCCGAGAGCAAAGCGCTTCATCGAGAACCACCAATCGTACCACCAGGCAACAAATATTCCGGCGATATTCTTGTATTCAATGCACTCGTTGAGCTTGCAGCGGGTATCGTCGGCAGTCGCCCAGAAAATCTCCTCTGAAATTCCGGCGGCGCGGTATCTTCCGTGCAGTATGATAAAGCAATGGATAACGAAAACAAGATCCAGGGAATACTCGTTTTCCCCGTGCTCTGCCGCCATCTGCTTAAGTGTTTCAAGTCTGGCTCTTATGTTTTCGGGATTATCCATATATTCATTGACCTCACGCATAAACGAATCCCCGTAGTCGTTATCGCGGAGCAGTCTTGCTTCTATTCCGAGAACACAGGAACGCGCCTCAGATACGTAATCAAGTTTTTCCATAAATTCATTGATTTCACTTCGTCTGTCTTCCATGGTAACGCCTTTCTTATTCGTCAGCTTATGCGCTGTCTGAAAATTTATACTATTTCATATCGGTCGGAACGGGATTCACGTGGCTGTTTTCCGGCGTGGAACAATCAGCCTGCGGAGCTATCTCGCCGCGCGCATAACAGCGCCGTATGTCCGGAGAGAACATAATGTCCGACGGAAAAAAATCCGCCTTGGTTCATGCCACGCAATCCTTATTATAAACCTTTTTCTCGTAAAAATCTACTGCCAAAAGCAAATAATGTTGATTATTGCTCCGAAATATGCTAAAATATTTGAGCTTTTTCAAAAAGGCCCGAGGGCCGATAATTATTCAAGGATAATCACAGGATAAAATGAAAATTCAGCTGTCAGATCATTTTACGTATTCAAGGCTTTTCCGCTTTACGTTATCATCGGTATGTATGATGATTTTTACATCGATATACACTATAGTCGACGGTTTCTTTGTCTCGAATTTCGTGGGCAAAACGTCTTTTGCGGCAGTCAATCTAATCCTTCCGCCGGTATTCATAATAGGAACCGTCGGCTTCATGCTAGGTACCGGAGGAACCGCCATAGTGGCCAAGACAATGGGGGAAGGCAACAGGGAAAAAGCCAATTCATACTTTTCGATGTTTGTTTACGTCGCGATTGCGGCAGGAACGGCTTTTTCCGCCGTCGGCTTCCTGCTTCTGAAGCCGGTATCGGTTGCGATGGGCGCCTCCGGAGAGCTGCTCGAAGACTGCATAACATACGGCTCCGTCATGCTTGCCGCCATGCCCTTCTTCATTCTTCAGGTAATGTTCCAGAGCTTCGTCGTCGCTGCCGAAAAGCCGCGCTTCGGATTTCTTGTAACCGTTCTCTCGGGTCTCTCGAACATCATCCTCGATGCCACTCTCTGCACCCTTCTTCCCCGTGAATACAAGCTCATCGGCGCGGCAATCGCAACCGCCAGCTCGATGGCCGTAGGCGGAATCGTCCCTCTGTTTTATTTCGGGAGAAAAAACAGCAGCCTTCTGAAGCTCGGCAAAACAAGATTTCAAGGCAAGGTTCTTCTCCGTGCCTGCCTTAACGGCTCTTCGGAATTCATGACGAACATAGCTATGAACGTGATCAGCATTCTGTTCAACCGCCAGCTTATGAAGTACGCCGGAGAGAACGGAATCTCCGCTTACGGAGTAATCATGTACGTAAGCATGATTTTCACGGCGGTTTTCATCGGATATTCCATGGGCGTGTCTCCGGTAATAAGCTATCATCTCGGCGCCGGCAACACCGGCGAGCTTCGCTCTCTGCTGCGGAAAAGTCTGATAATTGTGGCGCTTTCGGGCATCCTTATGGTTGTCGCGGGCGAACTGCTTGCGGTGCCGATTTCATATTTCTACGTAGGCTATGATTCTGAGCTTCTGGCGCTTACCGTATCGGGCTTCCGGATCTTTGCCTTCTCTTTTGCCTTCATGGGCTTCGGAATCATCCTGTCGGGCTTCTTTACGGCCCTGAACGACGGCGTAACCTCGGCAATAATCTCCTTTGTGCGTACGCTGGTCCTCGAGAGCGTGTCGGTACTGATTCTGCCGCTTATTTTCGATGTCGACGGTATCTGGTACTCCGTCATCCTCGCCGAGGCTCTCGCGATGCTGCTCGGCATTCTGATGCTGGCCGTAAAACGAAAAAAGTTCTTTTACTGATTCTTACATCAAATCGGATATTTCCCAGACGAATACGGCGGAATCGCTGACTTTTATGTCGTCGGGATTGATTTCGATGCCGGCTGCCATGCTTCTCTTAAGGCAGTTGTCGGCCATGCCGAACGTACTGGGAGATACAAGCGGAATATCGCTGCGGTTGTATTCGATGCCGACAAGAGCGCCAAGGACCACTCCCGAGGCCTCAGCGAGAACCTCAGCCTTTCTCCTTGCGTTCCTTGCGGCATTTTCGAGAAGCGTCTCATATACGCCCTCTCTGTCCTTAACCGTGAAGCTGATGCCGAGATTGGGCTCCGACATGCAGCCCGCAATTGCCGAAAGAGCTGCCGCGAGCCTTTCGCTGTCAAAGTCGAATTCAAGTCTGAGACCGTGATACACGCGATAGCCTGCAAACACGGTTCTGTACCTGCCGTTTTCGTCGCAGATGCTTTCATTTTCCGTATCTACGCGGAAATCGGCGGTTTTGAGCGCCTTCTCTCCGAAACCGACGCCGGCCAGCGCCGTCTTAAGCGAATTCAGCTTTGCGCCGGATGTCTCCATGGCTTTTTCATAATCGGGATCGACGGAATTTATGCCGACGGTTATCACAATAAGATCGGGCTCTATGCTGAGTCTGCCTGTTCCCGTAACCTTTAATGTTCTCATTTGTTTTTCTCCTTATGTCTTTTGTCTTTATTACCGTTTTTTCACACTATTATATCATATAGGCGTGTTTTTTTCAACACTGCCGCCCTCTTTTGACGAA
>JAKSPQ010000046.1 GCA_024404665.1 Clostridia bacterium | reverse complement strand
CCTCTCCGGAGGACAGCAGCAGCGCGTAGCAATAGCGAGAGCAATCGTAAAGGGCCCCCGCATCATCCTCGCCGATGAGCCCACCGGCAACCTTGACGAAGAAAACACCGTGATGATCATGGACCTGCTCCGCAAAATTGCGGACGACCATCTGGTCGTTCTCGTCACTCACGAGGAAAACCTTGTCGACTATTACTGCGATACCGTCGTGCAGCTGTCCGACGGCCGCATTGAGAGCATCCGCGAGAACGGTCCCTCCTCAGGATATGTTTCAAAAAGCAAAAACGATATCTGGCTAGGCGAGCTTGAAAACACCAGGGGAACCGCAGCGGGTGCAGATATTTCATATTACGGTAAGCTCCCCGATGAGCCCGTCGGTATCAGAATCATCAACAACGGCGGCAGCTTCTATCTGAAAATCGACACTCCGAAGGTCAGGGTTATTGACGAATCCTCCGAAATCAGACTCCGCGAGGGTGTATTTGAGCCCGAAAAGAAGACGACCGGCGGCAAAGAAATAGATATGTCCACTCTGACTCCGGTAAACTGCGGAAAAACCGGCCGTCTGTTCGGAGTAAAATCCTCGTTAATAAGCGGATTCAGAACGAACTTCACAGGCAACAGGGCCGGAAAAAAGACTCTTCTCGCAGTGCTCGCCGTCTTCTCGATAGTAATGGTGTTCCTTGTCGCCACGTTCGGAACGGCTATAAAACAGCTTGCGGACATCGAAAACTCCTACAATCATAATGTAACATACCTAAACATACCGGATTTTGCGACATACGGTAAATTAAAAGCGCTTGCCGAAGATCCCGCGAGCGGAATAGACAGCATAGGAATCAAATACGGTTTTCCCCGCGGCAATGAGACGCTCTCGTTCTCTCTCGGAAACTTTGAAAGCTTCACTGCCGGCTATTTCGCGGAGGATTACGAGGCCTCCGGAGTCTTCCTCCCGATATCGCTTGTCTCAGGCGCAAAAACTGCGGCAGGCAAGTCCTCCGATCTTAAAAAGGACGAAATCGTAATTACCACCGCAGTAGCCTCCCGTATGCTCGAAAACGCTCCGTACAGCTTCATCTCCACGGTTTCCGACCTCATCGGACTGCAGTCTTCGGACCGCTACGGAGACGTCACTCTTCGGATTGCGGGCATTGTCGAGTCCGACGAAACCGCGTTTTACATGGACGAAGCAGCTCTTGCAGACAGAATTCTCGCGGGCTATTCGGGCCCCCTCGTTCAGAAGGCCTCGGATTTCGGCATCGCCGAGCCCGGTGACGGAGAGGTAATCATCGTCTCGGACGCTCTCAGCGAAAGCGAATATTCGGATATGCTTTTCTCAAAGGGCGACGAAATCGTCATCTCCGGAAAGAAATACACTGTATCCGAAATATACACAAGAGACGATATTTACGGTTTTCTCAGCGACGATGAAGAAAGAAAGGTCTGGCTCAAATCCGTTCCCTGCGGCCTTGTCAGCGATTCGGAATTTGTCAGAATCGCCTTCAGCGCCGAAGATACGGACGAACGCCTATCGACTCTTCAACGCTATGAAATGTACGATGAGGGCACCGTGGTCCTGAGATATGCGGTGGTTCACTCAAACTCCCCCGCCGATACAGAGAAGCTCATATCCGGTATCGTTCCCTCCGGCGTGTCCCCGGATTATGCGGTGATATATCCCTCCGATATACGCGCAGGCCTTATCTCTGACGGCATCTCGGGCATAGTATCCCACATTGTTGCAATGGTCGTCTTTACCGTCATCCTGTGTCTCTGCATGTATTTCATAATGCGCTCCGCCATGATGAGCCGCGTCCGCGAGATAGGAATCTACCGTGCCATAGGCGTGAAAAATGGCAACATCATTTTCCGCTTCCTTATCGAGAGCGCAGTGCTCACGACTCTCACGGTCTTTGCGGCCTTCCTTGTATCCAGCCTGATTGCCGGAAATCTTGCGTCAATGAACAGCATGAAGAACGTAATGTACTACCCCGTCTGGCTCGCCGCGCTGCTCGCCGTCTTCATGTACGGTGTATGTCTGCTCTGCGGAATCGCGCCGGTCGCGTCTCTGCTCCGCAGAACACCGAGCGAAATACTCTCCAAATACGACATCTGATAAATTCATGACGCACTGTTACAATATCGCCGGAATGATTTTCCGGGTAAATCACAGCTATGACGGCATCACCCGCCTTTGCGCAGACTGGGAATATGTTCCTGCGGGGGACCGGGACACGGTGCCGCGGACCGATATTACAGATATCGACATAACGCCCGACGACATCGCCTTCGAAAGAGAAAAGGACGCCGACGGTCACCGCGACGCATACCTTGAAACCCTGGCCATGCTCAGGCTTGCAGCGGAAAAGGCCGCGTTTGAAAACGTGATTCTCTTTCATTCGTCATCGATGCTGTACGGAGGCAGGGCATATCTCTTCACTGCTCCGTCGGGAACCGGAAAAACCACGCACTGCAGGCTCTGGAAGGAGCTGCTGGGCGATAATACGGCTTTTCTCAACGGTGACAAGCCGTTTATAAGGCTCACGGCGGACGGTCCCGTCATTTTCGGTACCCCATGGAAGGGCAAGGAGGGCTACGGAGGCAACATCTCCGCTCCGATAGGCGGAATCTGCCTTGTCGGACGCGGAACGGAAAACCGCGTGACGCGGGCGGATTTTTCGGAGGTTCTCCCGAGACTTATAAGGCAGACCTACCGTCCGCGCACAGCCGAGGCATATGAGCGGGTTATGAAATCATTGATTGCGACGGCATCATCGGTGCCCGTATTCGAGATGAGCTGCAATATTTCCGCTGAAGCCGCCGCGGCATCCTTTGAAGCCATGACCGGGGAAAAAGCCCCGCAGACGTTTCGTTCCGCAAAAAACGGATAACAGAAAAACTCGGCCGATACGGCCGGCAATTATTCAGGGAGCAAAACAATGAAACTTAAAAACGGAACAGTACTTACGGAATCCGGCGACAAGACGGTTCTCGTCGCCACCGGAGAAGCGGGAAAAGCGTTTTCCGGTATGATAAAGCTCAATTCATCCGCAGCCTTCATCGCGGAAAAGCTGAAAAACGACACCGATGAAGACAAAATCATCGCTGCTCTTCTTGAAAAATACGATGTGACGCCCGAGCATGCGGCAGAATCGGTAATGGCCGTAATTGCAAAGCTCGAGGGCGTCGGTCTCATAGAAAGATGACGGACAACCAGAAGGAATTATCATCCCCCGGCAAAACCCTAGACATAAAAGCCGCGCTCCGCGAATGCGGCTTCATCGTTCACGGAATAAAGGGCGTGAGCATGCTTCCCACGCTCATAGAAGCCACGGACAGCGTACGCCTTGTGCCGTCAGACGGCATCGCCCTTAGAAAATACGACATCCCTCTGTATACCCGCAGAGACGGCAGTCTTGTGCTTCACAGAATCATCGGCCGGCGAAAAGACGGCGTCTGGATAATCAGGGGAGACAACTGCCTGAAAAAGGAATACATCCCGCCCGAGCGCATCATCGCGGTCGCTGAGGGGTATTACAGAGACGGCGAATATCATCCGTTTTCCGCACCGGAGGCAATAAAGCAGGCAAGGCTCGCCGTCGCCGGACACACGGCCGTAGTAATGAAATCCTACGCGCGAAGGCTGAAAAACAGGCTTAAGCGCAAATAATTCCGACCCCAACCCGATAAATACACGAGTGCTCGGCTCAGGCTTCGAAGTTCTCCTCCGATTATTCCGAGCGGGCATGAACGCTATATGAGCATCCGGAAGCACCGTGAAAACACAGAAAGGCAGTACAGTCACAATGAAAGTCGAATCCAGCAAATATCTCACCGATAAAAAGCCGGTGTTCCGCAGGCTTCTCGAACGAATGCTTGCAAAATACCGCTATGCATCCATAATAGCCTCCGACGTTGAATGCCGCAACTACAGCGTTTCCGGCCGCGGCACAAGCGTGGAAGAATCCAACAGATTCGGAAAGAGGGCCTTCACTCTCAGAGTGTTCGGAGACGCCGGATATGCCGAATACAGCGCAGTTACACTGTCCGATGAGGACATCCCCGTCATAGAGGATACCGTTGAAAACGAGCTGCTCGCACGTGCCCGTGCTTTTGAGCAGATGAATACCCCCGTTCCTGACGACGTGCCCCTCTCCTTTGTCAGATCAACCGACTTCATCTCGGATCCGCATACGCTCGGCGACGGCGAAATCGTCCGCAGACTCACCGAAATCCGCGAAAAGGGGCTATCTCTCGACAAAAGAATCCTCGATGTGAACTGCCGCTTTGGTTATCAGAAATATCACAAGCTTTTCCTCTCAAGGAACAGAGATCTTGAGCAGAACGTGCTCTATTCGGATTCGGCCGTCGTAATGATGGCGAGAAAGGGCGATGAAATCAAGGACTCGTACAAATCATTCTCCTGCCTCGGCGGCGCGGAAGCGCTTGATTCAATCATCGGTTATCTCCCCTCGATGTGCGAAACCGTCACGTCTCTGCTCGATGCCGAGCCCCTGGTTCCCGGCGAATACGAATGCATCTGCACCCCCGACGTCACCGGAATGATTGTGCACGAGGCCTTCGGACACGGTGTGGAGATGGACATGTTCGTAAAGGACCGTGCTCTGGCGGCCGACTATGTCGGCAAGCGCGTCGCCTCCGACCTTGTTACAATGAAGGACGGCGCCTGCACGGATTACACCGACGTCGCAACCTATTTCTTCGACGATGAAGGCACGGAGGCCAACGACACGCTGGTCATCGACCGCGGCATCCTCGTTTCCGGCTTTGCCGATGCCGTTTCCGCAGGAAGACTCGGCGTTAAGCCCACCGGCAACGGAAGACGCGAATCCGTCGATCACAAGGCCTATACGAGAATGACAAACACCTTCTTTACGGCAGGAACAAGCACTCCCGAGGAAATGATTGCGTCCGTAAAATACGGACTGCTCCTCGAGGAGCCCACATCCGGAATGGAGGATCCCAAAAACTGGGGTATCCAGTGCATGGTTTCGTTTGCCCGCGAAATCCGCGACGGCAAGCTCACCGGCCGCATCTTCTCTCCCATAGTACTCTCGGGCTACGTCCCGGACCTTCTGAAATCGATAACGATGGTAGGAAACAGCGTGGCTCATGCCGGAAGCGGATACTGCGGAAAGGGCCACAAGGAATGGGTCAAGGTTTCGGACGGCGGTCCCTGCATCAAAGCCACCATTCGCCTGGGCTGACGGAGGAAAAAACATGATTAACAGAATTATTAAGGCATTAAACGCAGAAAAAGCAAAAATCTGGCAGATCAACCGTACCGAAACGGAAAGGGCCGAGCTCTATTTCATCGGCGGACGTCTCGATATTCCCCGCAGGGCCTTCATTACCGAATACAAGGTCACGGTGTACCGCGATTTTGAGGAGGACGGAAAGAAATTCAGAGGAAGCTCCTGCTGCTTCATTGAGGACGGCCTGACCGACGACGAAATCGCGGAGAAAATCCGCAGCGCATATTATGCGGCTCAGTTTGTAAGAAACCCCTTCTATGAGCTTCCGTCTCCCGTAACCGGCAGCAAGGATGACTCCGATTCGGATCTTTGCGGAAGGAACCTTTCCGATATCGCCGAGGCGTTCGCGAAAGCCGTTCTCTCAATCCCCACGGACGGCAACGCCTTCGTGAATTCGCTGGAAATTTTTGTCACACGCAAAAAGAACGAGGTTGCGGCATCCACGGGAACGCATGTGAGCTTCATCGAAAACAGAGTTTCGGGAGAATATGTCACACAGTGCAAACGCCCCGTCGACGTTGAACAGTACAGGCTGTTTGACTACAACAGCTTTGATACCGAAGCTCTGAAAAAAAGCGTCCGGGCCGCAATCCGCGATGCAGAGCTCAGAGCGGCAGCATCGGCATCCCCCAAAAAGGGCACATACAATATTCTCCTCACCGGAGAAAATCTCAAAACCTTCTTTGAATATTACGCAATTCGCGGAAACGCATCCGTCATCGCCCCGGGATATTCCACCTGGAAAAAGGGCGATACGGTTCAGAAATCCGGCAGCGGCGAGCTTCTGAACATCGATCTTGTCGCCACGGAGCCCTATTCCTCCGACGGAATCCCCATGAAGGATACGGCCATAATCCGTGAAGGCAGATTCATGCAGGTAACGGGGCCTACCCGCTTCATGAGATATCTCGGGGAAGAGCCCTCGGGAACCTTCAGCAAGCTCCGCGTATCAGGCGGAACCCGGAAATTCGAGGACATGAAAAAAGAAGGAACACTTGAAACCGTGTCCTTCTCTGATTTTCAGATGGATTTCTTCACCGGAAACTTCGGCGGTGAAATGCGTCTTGCCATTCTTCACGCAGACGGCAAAGAGATTCCGCTCACCGGCGGCTCCGTCAACGGCAAGATATCAGCCGTCGAGGATAAGCTTGTCTTCTCGGAGGAGAGATATGAGGACAGCGAGTACTCAGGTCCCTACGCACTGCTGATTCCGGACGTCCCCGTCGCCGGAGAATAAATTATTTACATTACACGTACGAAGCGCTTCCGGCCTTTTTTGCAGAAGGCCGGAAGCGCTTCGTGCCGAAAAACGGTCTGTAAGCCCTATTTCCGGAATAAACAATTCCTATTCATCAGGTTAGACGCTGAAAATATCGAAGGGATATACGAACGGGCTCGGATTTTCAAAGGAAAGCATGTTTCCCTTTCTGTCCGGAAAAGAAATCTTCTCGGAGCGTAGCGCAAGAGCGCATTTCAGATGTGAGCCGTACCTTCTGTCGCCCGCCACGGGCATTCCGCGCGATGCGAACTGAACCCTTATCTGATGGGTCCTTCCGGTATTCAGACGGACTCTGACAAGGCTGAGGACATGTCCTTCCGTCTCGGCGGAAGCTACGGTCTCATAACAGAGGGAGGCCTCCTTAACTCCCGCCCGGCTTTTTGATACAACAAAGGATTTGTTCCGGGCTCTGTCAAAATACAAAAGATCCGAAAAGATCCCGGAAGGCTCCTCCGGGCAGCCTTCGACAACCGTGAGATATACCTTTTCAAAGCTCCGCTTTTCCCTAATAAGCTCGGAAAGCCTTGCTGCCTCATCCTTTTTGTAGGCAAAAACCATAACACCGGACGTATCGGTATCAAGCCTGTGAACCGGCAGAACGGTATGTCCCGTCTGTTCGGACAGAATTGCCGTCGCTGAATTTTTTTCTCCCTCCGTGGGGATTCCCGCAGGCTTTATGCAGACAATACAGCCTGCATTGTCATAAACAACACGCAGTTTTAACGGAGCGGCTCCCCCTCCTGCTGCTTCACGTGAGAATGTCCCGCTTTTTTTTGCGGGACATTCTTTATTTGTGTTATCCGTCATCTGAATATAAAGCCATTATACAGATTGACGGAATCGGGAATACCTCCCGCGGCATTCAGCTCCTTAACAAAGAAAACGAGGAAAATGCCGGCTAATACCGCCGCGCCTATTCCGACAAGGCCGAAAATGAAGCCGAGGCGCGACTTGATGTTAAAGCCGCCGTCGCGTCTTCTGGCGCTGAGAGACAGAATCAAAGCCCCTACGGAGAACTCCACGGTAACACCCGCAAGACCGAGTATTCCGCTGATCATTGATGTGAGTCCGAGTCTAGAATCGCGTCTTACCGGCTCCTCGGGAGCCTCTCGGTTTTCATAATAATCGTTATTCATAGGTATCCTTTATCAGTGTCTGCTCATGTGCTCCGCGGCGGCAGCCGTAATCTCCCGGAGCAGAGGCTCGCCGCGGTCAATGAAGCCCGATGCCTCTAAAAGCAGCTCGTGTGTGATATACTGCCTCAGGTCGACGGTGGGGCCCGCCATATGAGGCATCATGATTACGTTGGGAAGCGAGTACAGTCTCTCCTCCGGCGGAGGCGGCTCCTTGCGGTAAACATCCAGAACCGCTCTGAATCTTCCGGTCTCGAGAGCATCCTCCAGAGCATCCTGGTCTAAGATTTCCCCGCGCGAAGTATTGACAAAAAGCGCATCCTGCTTTATGAGTTCGAATAAAGGCTTGCCGATGAGATGCCTCGTTGCGTCAAAGAGAGGCGTGTGAACCGTGATTATATCGCAGGTCGAGAATATTTCCTCCAGCGACGCCTGCTCAAGTCCGTATTTCATCCTGTCCGCCTCGGGCAGAGGAACAATGTCATAAACCTTGATTCTTACCCTGAACGGCTGGAGCATTCTGACGAGATGTCTTGAAATGGTACCGTAGCTTACGATTCCGACTGTTTTCCCGAGAAGCGAATAGCTCATGTCCTTCGTCTTTTTCCAGAGCTTCTCGTTCTTCAGTCTTCCGCTGTAAAGCGGAATGTCGCGCAGCGCCGTGAGCATATAGCCGATGGTGCCCTCGGCAACGGATTCGGCAAAGAAATAGTTTCCGGAAACCACTCTCACGCCTCTGCGCCATACCTCCGGATCGTCATAGGGAACAACCGTTCCGCAGAGATGCACGTGAAGTCTGAGCGACGGAGCCGCGTCGAGAATGCGCGCATCGAGCTTGGGAGAGCCCCAGCCCGTGATATACACCTCGGAGTCGCCTATCGAGGCCACGACGTCATCGGCAGTGCACTTTTCCGTACCGTCAAAGAACACGGTTCTTCCGAGAGACTCCGCAAGCGCGATGTTTTCCTTTGTGAAAAACGTATCCCTCACATATCCCGAGGGCAATGCAACAAAACTCTTCATGCCATCTCCATAAGGTTGCGGCCGAGAGCCGCGGTATAAGCGAGCCAGGCTTCGCGGGATATATCCGGAATGCGCTGCGAGCCTGCTTCGTAGGCAAAATCACCCTCGTATCCGATTTCGCCGAGAGCCTTCATCGTGTCCTTCCAGTCGACGGTACCGAAATAGGGGAAGAGATGCTCGTCCTGACCGTTACGGTGATTGTCGTTTATGTGCGTGGCCTTGAGCCTCGGTCCGATTTCCCTTATTGCGGCACCGCACTCGATTCCCGCGAGATTTGCGTGTCCGGTATCAAGGCAGATGCCGACGGAGGGATCGCCGATGGTATCCACAAGGTCTATGAGCTCATAGATATCACCGCCGCAGTAACGGCGTCTCCAGTTTCTGAAGTCGACCATATTCTCAACCGCGATGCCGATGCCCTGCTTTTTCGCCTCTTCTATGTATGGGGCAAGATACTTTATGTTCGCTTCACGTGCCTTGCGGGCGCTGTACAGCGGATCTCTGGGGAGATTCATGGGATGCACTACCATCCACTTGGCTCCGAGCATTGCCGTGGCCTTGATATTTCTCAGATTCGTCATTGTAAGATAATCCCAGTCGTATTCGGGATCATCCCAGTCCTTGCCGCTTGCGGTGTTTCCGTGAGTCTGATAAACAGGCAGTCCGTTTTCCCTGCAGGCCTCGGCGATTTTCAGGACCTCTTCTTCCCAATTGTTGCTCTCAATGATTCCCCCGCGGGCGCTGAGCACCCAAAGAGAAATGTCTATTCTGTCATATCCGGCCTTTTTCAGCGCCTTAACCGCTTCTTCAACGGTATATTTGCGCTTCTCACCGTATATGTTTCTCATTATCGTGTGAGTGGTGGAAAGATACATCATATCGATTTTCTCCGTTTATTTATTTTGTGCATACACGCATGCTTTTTCGTAAAGCGCCGCAAACACATTTCTGTATACTCCGAAGCCGGATTGTCTTACAAGCTGCTCCGGGTGGAACTGTGTCCCCAGGACAAAGAGTCTGCCCGGCATTTCAACGCATTCGACGATACCGTCGCCCTGCGCTCTCGCGGTGACGACAAGTCCCTCTCCTACGTCCTTTATTGCCTGATGATGCCAGGAATTCACCCTTGCGACAGTGAAATCCACCAGCGAATTCAGCAGACTTCCCTTTTCTATATCTATCAGATGCGTAACAAATCTTGACTGTGCGGGATCCCTGTGAGTAACGGCTGTGCCGATCTGCATGGGAAGGTCCTGATAAAGAGTTCCGCCGCACGCAACGTTCAGCAGCTGCATTCCGCGGCAGACCGCCAGCATCGGCATGTCGAGCTCAAGCGCGCCCTTGATATACAGCATGTCAGAGGTATCCCTCGGAGCGTTTATGCTGTTCACGTTTTTTCCGTATTTATCGCGGAGCGCTTCCTCTCCGTACCATTTCGGATCGATATCCTCTCCGCCCGTAAGCATTATCGCGTCTATGCCCGCAAGCACCTTTGCGGCTTCGGCCTCGGTTTTCACCGTCGGCAGGATTACCGTTTCAAAGCCGGCGTACTTTGCGGCATCGGCGTAAACGTTTGTTCCGGGAGCGGCCGTCGTGGGTGATATGCCGACCTTCATTTTTTTCGTCGGCGGTTGTGTTTCGGGAGCGGCTGTTGCCGCGGCGGGTGTTTCGGGTACTGTTGTTTCGGGCGGCGCGGCAGTCGTTTCATCGGGGGCGCTCACGGTTTCCTGCGTGTTCCCGGATGATTCCTCCGTAATCTCAGAGGAGTCCACGGCCTCCGTGTCTGCGGGGTCCGTCACATCCGTATTTTCCGATGTGCTTTCACAGGGTCCTGAAGTGTCTGACGGTGTGTCCGACTGCTCAGGCCCCGTTTCCGTCGCTTCCGGAGATGATGTCGTCACTTCCGGAGATGATGTCGTCGCTTCCGGTGTCCCGGCCGACGAAGCCCCCGCAGCCGATGTATCCTCCGGCAGCGAGCCTCCGCGTACATCGATGTAATCCCTGACTGTCAGGGAAAACGCCAGCAGCAGCGACAGCACAAGCGCGATCACGGCCGCAATCCTGTAGTTTTTAGTTTCGTTCATTACGGTATCTTTTCGATATTTATGAATTCTGTTTCCTTATTCTTCCCAGGAAAATCACGGCGACGGCGCCGATAAGCGGGATAACAGCGGAAATCAGGAGACCTGCCCTCATTCCCAGCTGATCGGGTCCGATTCCTATGCGTGCGGCCAGCGACTGTCCGGCAGCGGAGAGAGAGAACGCATCGGCTATGAAGCCCATGGCCTGCGGACACACCGCGGCACCCAGATCACCTCCGGCGGCAAGGAACGCGAACATGGCAACTCCGCCGTCGCTGATTCTGTCGGATACCGCAATCAGCGTGCCCGGCCATACCATCGAAACGAAAAATCCGGTCAGAGCCGATGCAATAAGTCCGATAACGGGGACGGGGGACAGCGCTGTTACAACGTAGCACACGGCGCAGGCTAGACTTCCGACGGCAATTACACGCACAATATTCCTGCCGATTGCCGCATAAAGCGATCTGCCTATGCCGAGCATGAGCCCGAACATGGCAACCCCGAAGAGATCTCCGTAAATCTTGGGAATACCGAGGGCAAGCTCAATATATCCCGAGCTCCACTGGCTCATAACGCACTCTCCGGCTCCTCCGCAGAAAATCACGACGATTCCGAGCAGAAGCGCGCGCTTTCTGAATAAGCCGGCAACGCCGGACGCATTTTCCGGAGTCGGGGGCGATTTGAATTCAGCCGTGAGGAAGGTCACGCCTCCGGAAAGCGGCAGCAGTGCGAGAATAAGAACCGCAATATACCAGCGGTCTGCGGAGAAAAGCTTTATGAAGACGGTTGTAAAGCCCACGACGAAGACCACTCCCCATGCAAAAACCGAATGCAGGAGCGACATTGTCCTGTCGGGGTTCCTTGACGGCAGCGATGCGACCGTAGGGCTGACAAGGACCTCCGAAAGGCCCGCGCCTGCCGCATAAACCACGGTTCCGCAAAGAAGCCACGGATAGGCATGCGCGCTGTCGATGACGGGCATGAGAGCAAATATGCAAAGGCCGAGCGTCATAATGAACGGCGTAAGCTTTACGGTCTTTACAAGATTGAATTTGTATGAGAAAAAGGAAAACACAAGGTCAAGCGAGAGCTGAGTGCAGAAATTCACAAGGACTATAAGCCCCAGTGCGGAATACGACAGTCCGTACTGTTCTCTGAAGGTCAGAAACAGAAGCGGCGGCATATTTCCCAGGGCCATGGAAATGCATGTAATAAAGCAGGCTGCCATTGCCCTTTGTTCGTGTCTGTTCATCTTAATACCCCGGCGTCCGTATTTCAGGGCGAGATTCTATTAATAATAAATCATAATATTATATCATTAAATCATCTGTTAGTCAACAATTGGTTATCCCTCAGGCGCAAAAAACACTTTACATCGGTCATAACAGAAAAATCCCGGGGGATCTGAGGATTGGCGCATGCCATTCCGCGGTCCCCCGGGGATTTAATCATATCGTCACTTTACGATAAACTTTTCGATATCCTTAAAGAAAGCCGAAGCGTCATCGGTGTGAACAGACATCTCGATATCGTGAAGAAGATCGAGGCAGTACATACCCATGAGCGATTTGCCGTCAACGTTGTAGTGTCCGGACTTCAGAACGATGTCGAAGGGGTACTTGATGGCGGCCGACACGAAATCGTACAGATCGGCGATCGTGACGAAATGAATCCTGGCAGTAGTTACAGTCTGCATGTTTTTGTCCTCCTTAGGGAATGTGATATGTTATATTATTATTATAATACTTTTTTCCTTTTTGTCAAGAAAAATCGTATTCCGGTGTGCGTTCATAAGGCTTTTACGCCTGTTACAGCCTCAAAATGCCACTTAACTATGCCCAGATCGATCTTTGAGCAGATTCCGCCGGTAGACCTGATGCTTACGCTTCCGTCCTCCGCGAGATTAACCCTGAAATGCTGCTGATTCACCGCAGTTGGCGCAAGCATTACGGCTTCCATTCCGCGTCTGAACCACTCGGGAGAATTATCCGTCATATTGCTTACCTCGGATACCGGTCTGCTTTTTCTGGGAAGTCCGCGGTGCTGTCCGTATCCCAGCGCAATAATAATAGACGATTTTTCTCCGGGGCCCGGCTTTGCCGCGCTCTTTCCGTGAGTCAGCGCAGCCCAGCAGGTATTGAGTCCCAGCTCCTGTGCCTTGAGCACCAGCTGCTCCCCGTAATATCCGGCCTTTTCGTCGAGATCCGCGCCCTTGGGGCCGATGACGTCGATGTAATTGCGGCAGCCCGTAAATTTCCCGTAGTGCGCCATCGGAGAATCAAAGCAGACGGGCTCGTCATACACGATGCGGATGCTCATTCCGCTTTTTTCGTTGATTTCTCTGCAGAGCGAATCCAGCTCCGCTCTTTTTTCGTCTTCGATTCTGTCGGTCTTATACTGTCTGACGCTGTGGCGTCTTTTCATCAGTTCAAGGATATCCATTATTTTCACACCTCCGACGGGGATTTAAAAGCGGGAGCTGTCGGAAACAGAGTTTTCAGACAGCCCCCGGATTATGTTTGGAGCAGGTAACGGGAATCGAACCCGCGTGGCCAGCTTGGGAAGCTGGAGTTTTACCATTAGACTATACCTGCAGATGCGCTATTATTATAGCGCAAAAGGAAGCTTTTGTCAAGCGCCGCACACGGCGTCCGCCATCGGACAAGGCTTCCGGAATCTATCAGTCAAGCTTTGTTCCGCATTCTCCGCAGAACTTCATGTTCAGCGGATTTTCGGTTTTGCATTTGGGGCAGATTTTCTTTGAAAGCATCTTTGCGCCGCAGAATCCGCAGAATTTCATGGAAGCGGGATTCTTCTCTCCGCACTCGGGGCATACGCCTTCTCCGGAAGCGGCCGCCGCTTCCTTCTTTTCGGCTTTCTTTGCCTCGGTCTCTTTCTTCTTTTCGGACTTCTTTTCTGCCTCGGCCTTCTTCTCTTCCTCGGCCTCTTCCTCCTCGCGGCGGGCCTTTACCTTCTCCGCGCAGGGGCCGCACATTTCCTCATCGTCGTCCCAGCAGTTGGGGCAGGCGCTCTTGCCGCACTCGGGGCACTTGCGGATTCTCTCGGCTGCGTCCTCGATGGCATCCTTGAGAGCATCGGCCTTCTCGGTCTTGTAATTGGCATTGTCGGTGTTTTCGGTCCACATGGAAGCGCCGTTGTTCATGACTCCGGTCACCTTTGCGGATTTGGACCCGAAAATGGTGGTGACAAGATTTGCGCTTGTTCTGAGCAGCTTGGATCCTCTTTCGGCAGCGGATTTTGAAGTTCTTCTGAACTTTGTCGTGTATGTGTAGTCGCAAAGGTCGCACTTGAATGCAAACTGAAATCCGGTCTCGTTGCTGAGATCCTCGTAATTCTTTGTCTGTGTTTTTGCCATAACAATCCTCCGGTCAGTGCCGTTTTTCTTTAATTCAGCCAGTGTTTTTGCTTATTATTTCGCATACCGTAATATTATATCATAAGTAAGCGACAATTTCAAATATTATTTTGAGGTTTTTGAGACAATTATAATTAAATCGCATAAAAACAGAAAGAAAAGCTCTGCCCGAGCTCCTGCCTATTTCCGCAGCAGCCTATGCGGGTTTCCGCGGCTCCTTCCGACGAAAAGCACACGTTATGTTAACCCCTTTGCATCTCCCGGGGCATAAAAAGCAATTTTGCGATTACTTTTTTTCACAAACCTCGTTTTTTTTATAAAAACATATGGAAAAAATCAAAAAAATGTGATATAATATTTTAGTTTTATAAAGTATAGTCCGATTTCCGGCTTTTTTCGGCCTCAGAGCGCGGAAAAGACGTGCGGAAACGGCTGTTCTTCAAATTAATAGAAAACAAATATAATATTACATACGGAGGTTTTCCCCAAATGGCAAAAAAGTATTGCTACATGTTTACCGAGGGTAACGCCAACATGCGCGAACTCCTCGGCGGCAAAGGCGCCAACCTGGCTGAGATGACCAACATCGGTCTTCCCGTTCCCCAGGGTTTCACAATTTCCACCGAAGCCTGCACCCAGTACTACGATGATGGCAGAACCATCAACGACGGTATCATGGAAGAAATCTGGAAGTGCGTTGCTAAGATGGAAAAGATCAACGGCAAGAAGTTCGGCGACAAGAAGAATCCTCTTCTCGTATCGGTAAGATCCGGTGCCCGCGCTTCCATGCCCGGTATGATGGACACCATCCTCAACCTCGGTCTTAACGATGACGTCGTTGCTTCTATGATCGCCGGCAACCCCGATCCCAAGTTCGAAAGATTCGTATACGACTCCTACAGAAGATTCATCCAGATGTTCTCCGACGTCGTTATGGAAGTCGGAAAGAAGTACTTTGAGGCCCTCATCGACAAGATGAAGGAAGAAAAGGGCGTACAGTTCGACGTCGATCTCACCGCTGCCGACCTCAAGAAGCTCGCTGAGCAGTTCAAGGCCGAGTACAAGAAGCAGCTCGGAACCGACTTCCCCTCCGACCCCAAGGTACAGCTCTACGAAGCTATCCGTGCGGTATTCCGCAGCTGGGATAACCCCAGAGCAAACGTTTACAGACGTGACAACGATATCCCCTACAGCTGGGGCACCGCTGTCAACGTAATGCCGATGGTATTCGGTAACCTCAACGACAACTCCGGTACAGGTGTTGCCTTCACCCGTGACCCCGCCACCGGCGAGAAAAAGCTCATGGGCGAATTCCTCTTCAATGCTCAGGGCGAAGACGTCGTTGCCGGCGTAAGAACTCCTATGCCCATCGCTCAGATGGCCGAGAAGTTCCCTGAGGCATATGCCGACTTCATCAAGGTCTGCGGCATCCTCGAAGAGCACTATCATGACATGCAGGACATGGAGTTCACCGTAGAAAACGGCAAGCTCTACATGCTCCAGTGCCGTAACGGCAAGAGAACCGCTCAGGCTGCTCTCAAGATCGCCTGCGACCTCGTTGACGAAGGCATGATCGACG
>JAKSPQ010000045.1 GCA_024404665.1 Clostridia bacterium | reverse complement strand
GCATCAGCGAGGTTTATACCAAGGAAGAAATCGAAGAAAAGGAGCACCTCGGCGGTCCCTTCTCCTTTGTCATCGAGACCGACGGCTACACCTCCTTTGCTGAGGACTGGAAGAGACCCATGGTCAAACAGCTCGACCTCACCGATTACAGATTCGGCAAGGCCACACACGGTCACTATCCCGACAAGGGCCCTCAGCCCGTATTCGTCGCGTACGGTCCCGACATCAAAGCCGGCGTCGTGCTTGACAGACGTCCCACAGTTGACGAGGCTCCGACATATGCGAGAATTCTCGGCGTAGAGCTCCCCGATGCCGACGGACACGCCATCGAGGAAATTCTTAAATAATGCCAAGATTTTTCGTTTCGCCCGAAGCCGTAAACCGCGACGGAAAAACGGTTCTCATTACGGGTGACGATGCCCATCATATCGCCAGGTCACTGAGAATGGCAGTAGGTGAGACCGTTTCCGTGTGCGACGGAGGAGGCACCGTTCTGACATGCCGGCTTGAACAGATACGTGACGACTGTGCAGTGGGTGCCATTCTGTCGGAGGAGAGAAGCGCTTCTGAGCCTCCTTACAGGCTTACGGTATTTCAGGCACTTGTAAAGGGTGACAGAACGGATACGGCAATCCAGAAGTCGGTTGAGTCCGGAGCCCACGAAATCGTGCTCTTCGAGTCTTCTAGATGCGTTATGCGCCGTGGGGATTCCGACGGGAAAAAGCTTGACCGCTTCCGCAGAATCGCTCACGAAGCCGCAAAGCAGAGCGGCAGGGGCGTGCTTCCCGAAGTATCGGGACCCGTTTCGTTCCGCGACGCCGTAAAGGCCGCGTCCGAAAACGCTCTTTCGCTTTTCTGCTATGAAGACGAAAGCAGGACGCTTCTCGGTGATGCTCTGCCGGACAGCACTCCGGCATCCGTTTCGGTCATGATAGGACCCGAGGGAGGCTTTTCCCCGGAGGAGGCGGAAATCGCCTCGGCGGCAGGTCTTAAGTCGGTTTCGCTCGGAAACAGAATACTCAGAACCGAATCCGCCGCGCCTTTTACGCTTGCGTGTCTTGCCTTTAAGTATGAGCTGAACAGATAATAACAGTCAAAAGCCCCTTTCGGAGCCCCTTTCGGGACCCCGAAGGGGCTTTTTGACCATTTAGTGAATATTCTACAAAAATTTTTTTGCAAATTTAGACATTTTTTCAAATTCACTATTGAAATTTCACAAATTTTATAGTAAAATATAGTGCATATAGCTGAAAAAAAGAAGATGTTGCGGACGGCCATCGTCGCCATCCGCTCAAAGAAAGGTGTAATCAAATGGCTAACAGGCTTTTTCAGGGGATAATTCACCAGATGAAGGATACGGTGGATAGAGTAATAGGCGTGATTGACGAAACCGGAACGGTTATCGCCTGCTCCGATCTTGTGAAAATCGGAGAAATCAGACCCGGAGTCGGGGATCATACCGTTTTTCCGGAGTCCGCTGAAGTCTATTGCGCAGCCGGTTATACATACCGCCCTCTCGATCCGTCAAAAAACGAATATACTCTTTTTGTCGAAGGTGAAGACAAGCACTCCGAAATGGTAGCAAAGCTCATTGCCGTTTCGCTTCTCAATATAAAGAATCTCTACGACGAGAAATACGACAAGGCCTCTTTCATAAAGAGTATAATCCTTGACAATATTCTCCCGAGCGACATCTATCTGAAGTCTAAGGAGCTGCATTTCAACACGCAGGAAAACCGCGTCGTAATTCTTATCAAATTCCAGGATAAGTCCGAATACCTGCCGTTTGAGATGCTGCAGAACATGTTCCCCGACCGTACGCACGATTACATAATCACTCTCGGAGAATATGAGGCGGTCCTTGTAAAGGAGGTGAAACCCGGTACCGAAAGCAAGGAAATCGAGGAAATCGCTGCCAATATTCTCGACACCCTCGTAACCGAGTTCTTTGTCAACGCCTCCATAGGTATTTCCACTGTTGTCGACAACATCAAGGATCTTGCGACCGCATACAAGGAGGCTCAGATTGCCATCGAGGTCGGAAAGGTATTTGACAGCGAAAAGAAATACATAAGCTACTGCAACCTCGGCATCGGCCGTCTTATTTATCAGCTTCCCGTCACACTCTGCGACATGTATATGCATGAGGTTTTCAAGAACGGCTCCATCGAGTCCCTTGACGAAGATACCCTTGAAACCATTCAGTGCTTCTTCGAGAACAACCTCAACGTTTCCGAGACATCAAGAAAGCTTTACGTGCACAGAAACACACTGGTTTACAGAATCGAAAAAATCAAGAAGATCACGGGTCTCGATCTGAGAGAGTTCGACAACGCAATCACCTTCAAGGTTGCGCTCATGGTAAAGAAATATCTCTCGACCAAATATATTCCCGGAAAGAGCTCCAAGTTCTGATATTTTCGCACATTAAAACAGCGAAAAAGCTAATGGGCGCGGCTTTATGCGCGCGGAAAGAAACATATAATGATTGAGTTTCAAAACGTCAGAAAAGAGTATGCGGACGTAACCGCCCTGAACGAAATATCGTTCACTATTCCGGACGGTGAGTTTGTTTTCATCGTAGGCAAATCCGGAGCCGGAAAGACGACAGTAACGCGTGTTCTTCTCATGGAGGAAAAGGTCAACTCGGGTCATATAATTATCAACGGTGACGATATTACCGCTTATCCCGACAGGCTGATTCCTTATCACCGCAGAAGAATCGGCATGGTTTTTCAGGACTTCAGACTTTTCCCCGATAAAACCGCATATGAAAACGTTGCTTTTGCAATGAGAGTTATCGGAACTCCGGCTAAGGAGATAAAGCAGAGGGTTCCCATGCTTCTCAGAATGATGCAGATAGAAAACAAGGCTGACCATTTTCCGGAGCAGCTCTCCGGAGGAGAAAGACAGCGTGTGGCTCTCGCAAGGGCCGTTGCAAACAACCCCGATATAATAGTTGCGGACGAGCCTACCGGAAACGTCGACCCCGAAATGAGTCTGATTATCATGAACCTTCTGAAGAGAATAAACACTGTTCTCGGAAAGACGGTTATCGTTGTTACCCACGAAAAAGGACTCGTGGATACCATGGGACAGAGAGTCATAACCATTTCCGAAGGAAAGGTTCTGTCGGATGTTCCCGCGGGAGGTGCCGAAGATGACTGAGTCCGGAAAAAAGAGATATAATCCCTTTTATTTTGTGCAGGAGGCCTTCAAGGGCTTTGTGAGACACGGCATCATGAGCGCCGGCTCAATAATAGTTCTTACGTCATGCCTCGTCCTGCTCGGCGCATTTGCCGCGCTGATAGAGAACCTTAATCTCAATCTCGGAAACCTCGGAATGATGAAGGAAATCGCAGTGTTTGTGGATTACGATCTTCCTGAGGACAAGGTAACCGAAATCGGCGAAGAAATCAAAAAGCTCGACAACGTCTCGGGCGTGACCTTCATATCCAAAAAGCAGGCGCTCGAGGAGATGAAGGAAACATATTCGGACTACGAGGAGCTCTTCAACGACATCGAGGCAAACGGAGACAATCCTCTTGCCGATTCATTCATTGTCTCATACAGGGACAACGATAAGGTGCTTTCGCTCGAGTCAGCGCTTCACAGCATTCCGGGCGTATTAAAGGTAAACAACAGGCTCGACTATGCTGTAAAGGCGGAAAACTTCAAAAACGGAATGTCGCTCGTTTTCGTATGGTTTTTCCTGCTTCTGCTTGTCGTTGCCGTATTTGTCATTTCCAATACGATAAGACTGGCCGTTGAAGGAAGACGGGAGGAAATCGATATCATGCGCTACATAGGCGCAACAAATTCCTTCATAACCGCCCCCTTCATTGTAGAGGGCTCCATGATCGGTATTATTTCGGCTGTGGCCGCATTCTTCCTTGATGCCTTCCTGTATCGGTTTGCGATTTCAAAGCTTTCCTCGGATTTAAAAATGTTCGAGCTTCTGCCTTTCTCGCATTTCAGATGGCTGTTCTTATTCAGCTTCATTGGAATCGGAGTGATGTCCGGAGTTCTGACGAGTCTTTTCTCGATAAGGAAGAACCTCAGAAACTGAGCTCTTATTCAGTGAAAAAACCTCTTTACGGACTTAAAGGGGCAGCATACCAACCCACGGAGTAATCATGAAAAAAAACATTATCAGAATCGTATCTGCATTTTTATGCATGCTCATGATCGCAGGAATAATTCCTGCGGTTCCCGCTACAGCATACAATAAAGCCACTTATGACGATATCAAGAATTCCTCGACAGAGGAGCTGCGCAAACAGCTTGAAGAACTCGGTGCCCTTCTTAAGGAGACACAGGATTCTCTGAAGGAGGCCGAGAAGCTTCAGGCCGAAGCATCCGAGAAGAGGGAAATATATCTCACAATGCAGGCTCTTTATGAGGACACTCTCAAATACATGGAGAGTGAGCTTGTGCTTATCGAAAAAGAGGCCGAGGACATCGCAACTCAGATTGCGGTAACCCAGGTCGAATACGACAGACAGTACGCGAGCTTCCTTGATCTCCTCAGAATGACGAGCGAAGAGGGCGAGGCAAATTACATCGACATTCTCCTTAACGCGTCGTCTCTCTCGGATCTTCTCGCAAGAATCGACAGAGTATCCGCCATGATCAAGTATTCCGATCATATCATGGGCTCTCTTACCGAGAAAAAGAAGACTCTTGACGAAAGCTATGCCGCATCGCTGAAAAAAGCGGAGGAGCAGAACGAGAGAATTACTCTGTACGAGAACAAGAAGGCGGAGCTTGCCGAATGGCAGCGTGAAAATGAGGCTGCAATAAGCGTCATCGAAAACGAAATAGCCGATCTTATCGCCAAATCCGACACATATACCGACAGAACAGACGTACTTGACGCGGAATTCCAGCAGATGATAACCGAGCTGCAGGCAGCAGAAAACAAAAAGCGTGCCGAAGCAGAAGAAAAGGCGCGCCAGGAAGCGCTTGCCGCCGCCGAAAAGAAGAGACTTGAGGAGGAAGCCGCAAGACTCAAGGCCATTCAGGATGCTGCAAAGAACCAGGGCTTCTTATGGCCTCTTCCCGCAAGCTGTCTCACGGTATCTTCGTCGTTCGGAAACAGAATGCACCCTGTTTACCACAAGATGCAGTTCCATTACGGCGTGGACCTCCCGGCCCCCAAGGGAACGGCTGTATATGCCTCCAAGGACGGAAAGGTTGTTGCCGCCAAGTATCATGTTTCCTACGGCAATTATATCCTCATAGACCATCTTGACGGTACTCAGACTCTTTACTCGCACCTTGATACGGGCTCGATGCTTGTATCGGCCAACGATGTCGTAAAGAGAGGACAGAGAATCGCCGGTGTCGGAACCACAGGCGTTTCAACCGGATATCATCTTCATTTTGAGGTCAGGGTCAACGGAAACTGCGTCGATCCGCTCAAATATGCCGTAGCTCCCGGAAAGCTTTATATTTACGGTTAACCGGAGCTGTCGGTCTCTTATCGCGACAGTATCGCGAAACTGCGCACGAAAACAAAGAGGACCTCGAATATGCGTTTCGAAAATCAGAAAAAAGTACCGCTAACAGTATTTATCTTTGTCCTTGTCGCGGCCATACTGCTGAGCTTCATGGCGGCATTTGCGGTTACGACGGATGCTTATATGAAAAGACTGGCGGTTTATCAGAAGCCGGTTGTCCCGGGTACAGACACTCCCGTGAACACAACCGATAAGCTCAGCACCGTTGTTTCAATTCTCAAGGGTATATCCTATTACGACATCGACGATGAAATCCTCTGCAAGTCTCTTATGCAGGGATATATATCAATACTCGGCGATCCGTACGCTTATTATTTCAACGAAGAAGAATTCAAGGCCCTGACAGCCGATAACAACGGCGACAGTCAGGGAATAGGCATCGGAATTATTCAGGATGCCGAAAACAAGTGCATAAAGGTAATTTCCGTTTATGACGGAAGCCCGGCAGAGAAGGCCGGACTCCGCACGGGAGACAGAATAGTCAAGATCGGCATCGGTGCCTCGGCGGAGCCGATAAACGAAATGAGCTACGAGGCTGCCGTCAAGAGACTGCAGGGACCTGCGGGAACAACCGCGGAATTTACGGTTGCGAGGGGGGACGACCTTTCCGAAATTCTGGAGTTTTCCGTTCCCAGAGAGCACTTCACGGCTCAGTCTGTATCCGGAAGAGTGTCGGAGCTTACCAAGGACGGAAAGAAAATCGGAATAATCAAAATCACGGGCTTTGATATGACAACTCCGCCCCAGTTCTGCAAGGCCATGGATAATCTGATTGCCGAGGGATGCGAGTATTACGTGTTTGACGTGCGGTATAATCCGGGCGGAGACCTTGCCTCCATCACTGCGGTTCTGAGTTATCTTCTCCGCAGCGGAGACGTAGTCATAAAAACAAAAGACCGTAGCGGCAACGAAGAAATCACCTATGTCAAAGAGGTGAAATATGCGGAGACAAGCGCTTATTCCGCCTGCTCCGTGACGCAGAACGACATCGGAAAATATCGCGACAGGGTTTTCGGTAAATCAGCAGTGCTGGTTAACGGAAACACCGCTTCCGCCGCGGAGCTGTTTACGTCGTCTCTTAAGGATTACGGCGTTTCCGTGATTGTCGGCACCAAAACATACGGCAAGGGCAGTATGCAGAGCATAATCAATCTTGCGTATTACGGCTATACCGGAGCGATAAAGTGCACAACCAAGAAGTATTTCCCTCCTGTATCGGAAGGATATGACGGCATCGGAATAATTCCGGATGTTGTCGTGGAGCTTGACGAAAAGCTTAAGGACAAGAGCATATATGACGTTTCCGACAGCGAAGACAACCAGCTCGGTGCAGCAATCAACGCATTTAAATAAAAAAGAATCAAATATTTCAAAGGACGGATAATAAAAATGGCAGAGAAAATGAAATATACAAAGGAAGCGTACAACCTTCTTGTTGAAAGACTCGATTGGCTTAAGAACACCCGCAGAGCAGAGGTCGTTCATGACATCGAGGTTGCCAGAGGCTTCGGTGACCTTTCCGAAAACGCCGAATACGACGAGGCAAGAACCGAGCAGGCTAAGGTTGAAGCCGAAATCAAGGAGCTCGACGAAAAAATCCGCAACGCCGTCATTATCGAGGAAAAGGAAATCGATTCCTCCGTTATCTCCATCGGCTCCGTTGTCGTTATCAGATATGAGGAGGATGACGAAGAAGAAAAGTACGTTATTGTATCCTCCAACGAGGTTGATTCCGACAAGAATCACATTTCCAATCTCTCTCCTCTCGGCAAGTACCTCTCCGGACATAAGGCCGGCGATGTGGTAAACGTTCTCGTCGAGGGCGCCAAGGGCGTAATTATCAACAACTACAAGGTAGAAATCGTCTCGGTTGACCGTGCCGGTAAGGATGACTGAAATGGCTGAAAACAATAATAATACTGCCGCGGGACAGACCCTGAATCCTGCTGCGGAGAAGGCTGTCAGACGTGAAAAGCTTGCCGCACTCAGAGCCGCAGGAAACGATCCGTATACTATTACTAAGTTTGATGTAAAGGATACGAGCGCATCTATAAAAGCCTCCTTCAAAGTCCCTGCAGAGGGAGAGGAAGCTCCGCTCATGAATGTAAAAATCGCCGGACGCATGATGAGCCGCAGAATAATGGGCAAGGCTTCTTTTGCCCACATCGCGGATCGCGACGGCGAAATTCAGATTTATGTAACAAGAGACGCTCTCGGTGAAGAGAAGTACAATCTCGGCTTCAAGAAGTGGGATATCGGCGACATACTCGGCATCGAGGGTTACGTTTTTGCAACCAAGACCGGCGAGACTTCCGTACACGTTACGGATGTAACTCTTCTTTCGAAGTCTCTTCAGCCCCTCCCCGAGAAGTTCCACGGCCTTACAGACCAGGAACAGCGCTATCGTCAGAGATATGTTGACCTCATCGTCAATCCCGAGGTAAAAAATACATTTGTAAAGCGTTCGGCCATCATGCGCGAGCTTCGCTCTTTCCTTGACGGTCGCGGCTTCCTTGAGGTTGAAACTCCGATTCTCACCCCCTTCGAAATCGGTGCTTCCGCAAGACCCTTCTTTACTCACCACAATACTCTCGACATGGATATGGTTCTTCGCATTGAAACAGAGCTTTATCTGAAGAGACTTATCGTCGGCGGAATGGATAAGGTATACGAGGTAGGACGTATCTTCAGAAACGAAGGTATGGACCCGAAGCACAATCCCGAGTTCACTTCCATCGAGCTTTATCAGGCATTCACCGATTTTCACGGCATCATGGATCTTGTTGAAGACATGATGAAGACCGTATCCATGAAGGTTTGCGGTACGACAGCCGTGCCTTATCAGGGAAAGATCATCGATCTCGGCCATTGGGAGAGACTCACAATGATCGAGGCCGTAAAGAAGTATTCCGGTGTCGATTACAACGATTGGAAAACCGATGAAGACGCTGTCGCCTCCGCAAAGGCGCATAACGTCGAGCTCCCCGAAAAGCATACCAGAGGCGCGATCCTGGCGGAATTCTTTGACGCTTTTGTCGAGGAAAACCTGATCCAGCCGACCTTCATCTATGATTACCCCGTAGAGATCAGCCCGCTTGCCAAGCGTAAGCCCGACGATCCCGATTTCACTGAAAGATTCGAATATTTCATCAACGCAACCGAGTTCGGAAACGCGTTCTCAGAACTCAACGATCCCATCGATCAGCGCGAGCGCTTTGAGAAGCAGGTCGCCGACCGCAAGGCCGTGGATCCTTCCTCCAATGCCCAGGTTGACTACGATTATATCAATGCTCTCGAATACGGCATGGCCCCCACCGGCGGCCTCGGCTTCGGAGTAGACAGACTTGTGATGCTTCTGACCGACTCGGCCTCCATCCGCGATGTCCTTCTGTTCCCCACAATGAAGGACTCCTCCGGAAAGTCTTCCGAAAAGAAGGAAGAGAAGAAGGCCGCTGAGAAGCCCGCAGAGAGCATCGCTGAAAAGATGGGCAATTGCACTGCCTCTTGCTCCGAGGCTGCCACAGCCGCTTCCGAGAGCGTCACAGCCGCTCCCACGGAGATTATCGACTTCTCCAAGGTTGAAATCGAGCCGATGTTTGAAGATTTCGTCGATTTCGAGACATTCCAGAAGAGCGATTTCCGTGCCGTCAAGGTCCTTGCTTGCGAGGCCGTCAAGAAGTCCAAGAAGCTCTTGAAATTCACTCTTGACGACGGAACCGGTAAAGAACGCACTATCCTTTCCGGTATTCACGCTTTCTATGAGCCCGAAGAACTCGTCGGCAAGACGCTTCTTGCCATCACAAATCTTCCTCCGAGACCCATGATGGGCATCGAATCCTGCGGTATGCTGATCTCCGCGGTCCACAAGGAAGAGGGAGAAGAAAAGCTCCACCTCCTTATGCTCGATAACCACATTCCCGCCGGCGCGAAGATGTATTGATCAGCCCCAAAAGCAAATATTCAACTTAAACCCCAGCCCCGTGGAAGTCTTTCTATGGGGCTGATTTACTAAGGATTCCATGATTTACTGCTCTGAAAGGGGATATTATGAGAGATCGTAACTATATTGCGACAAAAGAGGATTGGGAAATCTCCCCGATGCCCAGGAAATGCACCGCGTTCACCATCAAACGTCATTTTACCGATGAAGAAATCGAAAACCTGAAGGCCGGACATCTTCCGGATGATATGGACGACAGATGGTTTGCCTATTTTGAGGACAACAAGCTTTATATCCACCGCAGCTGGTCCGGAATTTGTGTATACGTCGTGGAATTCCATTTCGGGAAGGAATCCCTGTTCGATTTCCACGCAGACCAGCATAAGGTGACCGTAAACCGTGACAATGATCAGTATTCGAATACGGATATCGGGGAAGATATCGAACAGGTGAATGAGTTGCTCGGTTGGTTTGCGAGATAAGCAAGTTTTGGTGAGGCTGATCCAGCGATAGCTTCTTTTTAAGCGCGAATAAATATTCATGATTGTTTGCATAAAAACCGTCGTTTTGATGTGTACCCCATGTCAAGGACAATTTTGATTTTTAGGGGTTAAAAAACACCCATTACTGAACGCGAATATGCCACGCTTCTTTCAAACTTTTAAGGGGCTGTTGCAAGTGAGAAAAAGCACTTGCAACAGCCCCCCTCTTTACGGATAGGTTCTTATCTGATTTTTCTTTCCTTGCTCATAAACTTCAATCACCCGCAGAATCAATGCATTCACGTCGGACTTATCCTTTCCGGCTACGATCAGATTGTTCCGGAAGTCAGCCAGTACGTGGAACAGCACCCGAATCTAAAATCGGTCAGCCTGATCCGATATCTTGGATAAACTTTAGTATCAAAGCGGGAGATAGCTTCGCTCTCTTTCTAATATCGCAGTAACCAACTTGCTCCGTACTTATCTCTATTGGAGTTCATCAAATACTGTCTCTTTTTTTATTGTATTATTATGAGCAAAAACTGACAATCCTGTGCACAAAGCGGTAAGTATGATCATTCCGACACCTAATGATAATAAGGTTTTCGCAACAATTCCGCCCGTAACGGAGAATTCTCCGACCATTGATAATACGAGGGAAATCAATATTGCCAAACTTGCCGCCAGAATGTTCATTATCATCATTTCCCCAAAGAGATACTGCCTCAACTGCTTTTTTGACATCCCGAGTATTGGGAGCATAATCATAGAATGTTTTTGTCTGGTATGTGAAGCAGTCAAATTGTGAAACATATTCAAACCCAGGCACACAATGGAACACAATGCCACAACAAGGCATATTGATACAGCGGTACGTTTTGCATCTTTTATGCTTTCATTGTATTCCCGCCGGGAAAGAAGCTCAAGTGTACTGTTGTTTTCAATAACAATGATATTTTGAATAATTTCCTCGGTTTCTTGGTATTCGTCACTGTTATTCAAATTGAGATAAATGCTGTCATATCCAAAATCACAACCGATATCCGACAAAAGCGCGTTGCTGACACAAAAACAATTTGATTTCATGTCATTAGTCAGAGGAGATGAACGTGAGGGTATCAAAGCCTCGACGCGAACATTGATATTCCGGCGTGAAAACCCGGTTTCCTCGTCATATAGAATAAAAGTCAAATCAACGTTATCGCCAATCGCATACGGACACTCGCCGGCTGATATAATAACTGCTCCGTTGTCTTTTATTGACTTGCCATTGGTAAGTTCGGACAAAAAGGCTTCGTTTCCGGCATAAAGGGCGGTAACCCACAGTTGACTGCCTTCCATGCCCAAGGAGTTCAATTCTTTTTGCACCGAATCCCATACTCCGCGTTTATTGTTGACAGCCCAACTTTCAATCTGATCAAAAACAGATGATAAACTATGTGATTTTTCCTCATTGTTTTCCGTGATAAATGCGCGGCGATAAGATGAAGCCAATATCATCTTTGATTCTTTGGCCTTTTGCAAAGCCAGTATGTCCTTTTCTTTTATTGGAAAACCGTCCTGGACTGCCGCTTCTATGTTTCCGGCATAAATATTTCCGACTGTTCTGAGCGAATAATCGTACCCTATCTCTTTGTCATAAAAGACCGATATGGAATTCATCATTATCCAGCTTCCTGCTATTACCAGATATACTACAACCAAACAAAGAAGTGGGATTATATACATTTCGCTGTGAAACAGAAATGATTTGATACCGCGGGAAAAAAACGGATGCTTATGAAAGAAATGCCTTGGAATCTTAACCCATGGAACGACCGACGAAGAATCTTTTTGGATCTCCTTCATTGGAGGATTGTAAATCATCTGTCGCAAAAACAACAAGCGGATCACAATCATTACTGACACTAAAGTAATGACAACAGGAAGAAGCACAATAGGATTTATTGAAATCAAAGAGTACACGAATGATTTCTGTATTTTTGACAGAATAGCAACTGACAATCCCCAACCGCAAAGTGTGCCGATTCCTATTCCCAGAGATAATGGAATTAACTCTTTTTTCAAAAATCTCCCATAGATGTACTTTACGGTTGCCCCTGCGCACTTCAATTGGATTATCGACGAAGAATCCGATCTTTCGGAAATCCACTGATTTCCCAAAAGACAAATAATACCGATACATATAGTCAGAATAAAGAATACTCTTAAAAGAACCAACAGGACCGGTGTTTCGGCTTCAAAGCGGCGGTTAGGAGTAAAATTATAAATTCCATATGCTGAATTCTTTTCAATTAGTTTTACTAATGACAGCGTATGTTGACAGGATACCGGCGCTTCATAAAACATGATGCCCGGCAGATTGATGCCTTCAATGCTGTAAGAGCATTTGCATTGCGTTTCCGAATAATTACAAACCGTCCCCACCACAGTGACACTCATGAATTGTCTGTTGCCGGAGTAGTCACAATAGTCCAGTAGCAATTCTCCGTCATCGGATATTCTGTCTGCCAATTCATATTTCACAGACTCTTCCAGGCACACCTCTCCCCATGCAGTTGGCATTCTGCCTTCCTGAAGTTGAAGCGCCGTTGTTTTTGACGCTGAAGAATCAATAACCCCTAAAGAGGTTATTCCGTGATTTCTCAGTTCAATGTAGCCAAATATAGGTATCTGAGCGCTCACAGTATAATCATTTCCGGGCGCACCGTCGAGAATTACCCCGTCATAATCTCCGTATATGATTTTTTCATGTATTTTTTCAGAGCGATATACAGACAAATATGACAAAGATACGGCCACAACCAAAGATACTACAAAAATATAGACGACACAGCTCATGACAATTTGCTGTATCTTGTTTTTATTTAATAAATATAATATCTTACGCATTCGCTCATATTACGCGATCAATTTTTCCGTCGCGCATAAAAATCCGAGTTTTTCCAAACGAGGCAAGATCCGAATCGTGTGTAACGATGACAAAAGTTTGTCCGAGCTGTATGTTCAGGTCGGATATCAGCGTGCATACTCGTGATTTGTTCTCCTCATCAAGATTCCCGGTTGGTTCATCCATCAATACGACTGCCGGTTGCATAATCAATGCCCGGGCTATTGCTACTCGCTGGCGCTCACCTCCGGAAAGTTGTGTCGGATGTTTGGGTAATATCCGTTGGATATCCATTATATCACATATCGTTTTATAATAATCGTCGTCCACCTGCTTTTTCCTGATAGCAGCTGGAAAAAGAATGTTTTCCTCACTTGTAAGTTCTTCCAACAGATTGAAAAACTGAAATACAAATCCAATATTTGTTGGACGAAAATCCAATAGTTGACGTTCATTCATTTGTGATATGTCATATGATTTTAAAAGCACCGTGCCTGATGTCGGTTTGTCAAGTCCGCCAAGCATATTAAGCAAAGTGGTTTTTCCGCATCCGCTTTTTCCGGTCACAGTAGCAATGGTTCCGGAAGGAATCTCAAAAGAGATATCATTGAGCGCCCAGACATTACCGTTGGGATAATGTTTGCTCAAATGTTCAACAACGATAATGGGATTCATGGCTGTTCCTCGTGTTTGTGATGATTCACTATCATTATTGAGCAGAACAACCCACAAATGCTTCCGCAAATACAGGCAATAAATTCTGCTGTATCAAAGAATTGCAAAGAGTCCAGCATTAAATTCCGATAAAAGATGACTTTTGCCGCCACAATCAAAAACGGAATCATCACCCCGAGCAGAAAAGAAATATGCTTTTTTCTGAATAGACAATGCAACGATGCTGTGATAAGGCAAGAGCACGCAAAATCCAATATATGAAATCCTATCAAACGCAGAAGGTATTCTCCGAACAACTCAGCACTTCTTGGATTTTCTTGTTTTGCCAAAGAGCCTGATGACAATGCCAACTTTCTAAGATTTGCAAAAGGTTTCAGCGCACTAAATAAATGGTTAAAATTCGCGTCGGGATTTCCGTTTAAGCTAAATGATATCGAACCAAGTGATACCGACACAAGTACAGTCAAACATAAAACCAGAATTTCCACTGCGATTATGGTGCATGCTTTTTTCTTTTTCATTAAGCATACAATCAACACAATGATTGCACAGATTATGCCGATTGCTATGAATTCCATACTTTGCATTTTTTATTCCTTCTTTCGTTCTTAGAGACCGCTAAATCGTAATCGTAATAATCGTCACCCGCATTTATAAAATGGATTGATATGCATTTCCTTGTATTCTTGTTCTTGCCTTTCCGTCCTTATCCTGGATACATTATTCTATGCTCCCCCCTGTAAAAGTCCGCCTTCGAAGAATGAAACCTAATATCTTTTTTTGCGCGTCAGGTCCTATTCATATTCTATTCGTTTCCTTTTACAGGGGACAGTTTAGACAGTTCACTTATTTTGCCCTTAATAATGCACAATAACCATTGACAATGGGCAAACTTTATAATTATTCGCTAGATTCACATCTAAAGGATTCAATTATTATCGGATAAGAAATACTTGGATTATCATCGCCACCGTCAACGATATTATTATATGGTATCAACTTAAAACTGAATTGTTGACCGTTGTTGTGTCCCGAAACACCTATTCCCCAATATACAGTGCTATTCATATGAGCTGTTTGGGTCGATAAATCGACCCATGTTTTATTTAATGAATACCAATGTGGTTTTTCATACGAACAGATCGATGTAGTGAAATATGCTCCTGGAATATGATAATTCGGTACAGCATTGAGATAGCTATATCCAACACTATCGTATGAATAAGTATCATTTCCCAGACGAATACCGGCCATTTCCAATGAATAATTGGTGTACTCGTGTTTGAGTTCATAATAAGCAAAAGCACTAATTGCGAAGGCGCAACAAAGTAATATTGTTACTGAGATAACAAATGCGATTTTTCTAATTTTCATTAGTATTTCCTTTCAAAAAAACAGAATTGGTTGAAAAAACGAAGAAATGATGATAACGCTTTCGTAACCGACATGTACAGATACTGTTGGCTGCCAAACATAGGAAGTGTCTATACATCACTTAATACAAAATTTTTGATTCTAGCGTATAAGCCGATTTGTTTCTGATTAGCTTATGCGCTCAAGTCAAGGTAGATTAAATACCCATTTGTTTCTGGGAAGTTTCCCGTTATGAAGATGAGCACACTGGCGTTCGTTTTGCGGAAACGATGAATTGCTTTCATGGTACTTAACCTCCTTTTTATATTAAAGCACAAACTATCACTAAAGAAACGGCCTACGAATTATTTCTAACGATATATTTCAGAGAACGAAATTGTCTATTCTTGGTGGTATCACCTGCACTTTGTCAATAACATTGTACCATGAAACCAACTCTTTGTCAATACTTATATATAAAAATATGTTTCTACCGGTGTAGTGTTACAATAGATGTGAGACTGAGACGAGAAATTTTTCAAAAAGTATAGAAAAAGTGATTGAGTTCTGTTAGAATAGAATTACCCCTAACTCAAATCTGACAGAAAGGACTCAATCACTTCATGAGTAATTATAGCACAACAAAGAGATATTGTCCACACCTTTTGGAAACAAAATTGCATTCTGTGGAAGTTTATCGGAAAACGAAGGACATTTCGTTTGTCTGCCGACGGTATCACATGTCAAAAGCGTCGCTGATGCGATGGAATATGTGTAATTGAATCTCTTGCTGGGGGATGATTTAATTATACCAGAATATTCAGATGAAAAAGAGAACACAGACCATCACCATTCTTGTTGCCGTCCTCGTATTGGCATCTGTCATTTCTGTTGCAGCAATTTCCGCCGTAGCCACAGACAAAGCGGCAGTGGAAGAAAAAATCGATTCCATTGAAGACGTGTGCCTGATGAAGACCGACAAAGTAGCCCTGTCTTTTGTCCGTACCCGTTCGTCGTATGAAAGGCCCTTGTCTTCCGGCTCGATCAAAATCAGCCTGACGGGTATTACCAAAGAGCGTTCCGAGAGAAATTATGATGTGTATGAGGGAGCCGAGGGAACGGAATACGTCTTCATTTCCGGTACCAACATTGTCTGCTCCATGACCTTCACCTATCATCCGTCCGATAAGAACTCCAACCTTACCACGATGGAATATATCGGAGAAGAGGCGGCTGACGAGGTCGCGAAAGCCTATATGGCTTCCGGCATCAACAATTTTGGACTGCGTCCCAAAATTGACACCGGGTGTATAATGGTCGTATGGGTACAAAA
>JAKSPQ010000044.1 GCA_024404665.1 Clostridia bacterium | reverse complement strand
ATTCGCGCCCGACATCGAATCCGACCATTCGTAGAAATTCCAGATTTTCCTGCTCTCGGGATAGCGGGGGCAGAGAGACGCGAATTCTCCGTCGGTGATCATACGGGAGAGAATCGAGTCCATAAGTCCTCTGAGAACGGGAAGCTTTTCCGCTGCGAATTCCGTGTCATCCGTGAAATTCAGATATTCGTCAAACTGAACGAACCATGCGAGCGAATAAAACGGGATGGGATAGTCTTTTCCGGCGGGGAAGCAAAGCTGCATTATTCCGTCCGGGCGGATACCCCGGGACATGAGGTCGAGAGACGAGCGGACCATCTCGCGGTTTCCGTCCGCAAATACACGGTAGCCCGCCAGCATCTGATTGCGGGAGTCCAGAGTATAGAGCGACTGCTCGCGCCACGGGCAGTCCTCATAGTGCTCGTGCATACAGCATCTCAGTGTGTGAATTGCGGTATTTCTTATTCTTTCCCTGAGAGCTCCGCGTTCTCCGGACGTGTCAAAATCCGCGGGCAGAACCTGCGCGGGATAAATCACCGGGCGGAAGGAAAGAGAAACAAGCTTCGGATTGCCTGAAATAAACAGCTGAATGTATCTGCAGCCGAGACGTCTGAAGGAGGGAAACAGCAGGTTTTGTCCCCTGTGACCGAAATAGTCAAAGGCGAATCTCCGTCCGCCGATGACGGTTCTGCAGATACCGTCCGTAAGATGTTCTCCCCAGCCGACGAACATGCAGGCTTCCTCATCGGATTCAAAGGAAATCTCAGGATACCCAACGGTTTCTTCACCGAGGTCGAAGACGTAAAAGCTGCCTTCTATGCTTTCTCCCGGCATTTTCTCCGAGGAGTCCGTGCATAGAGGAGCGATGCAGTCCGCCTTGCATGATACGGCTTCCGCATTTCCCGCAGACAGCGATACGTCTGTAAGCACAGCCTCTGTCATAAGCTTGCCGGGGTCATCCGACAGTGCGGCATCCGCACGGAAAAAGCCGGTTCTTACCGCTGTTCCGGTTATTTTTTCATCGAAAACAAGCCGTCTGTTGGGGCGAGGAAGAACTGCGGACAGCTCGAGCTGTGTGACTGATGAAGAGCTGAATAAGCACTTCTTAAACCCCTCCTGACTATCGCTGCATCCGAAGAGTTCACGGTTATTATCGGAAGCTGAGCCTGAAAGCGAAGACTCAGCCGCGGATACTGACGCGCCTTGGGGCTTCGCGGCAAAGCCTCCGTGCCCGAGAGCCGCTTCAGGGATGGCCTTAGTTCTCATCGGCGATACGGTTCCGAAGCCCGCGCCGAGCTGAGATGTGATGCTTCTGCATCGGCGCTGAATATAAGACGGATTAAAGGACGACGGTGTGTTTTCATCCGAGCAGCCGCCGGGGACGGGTTTTCCGTTCTCGAAAAGCGCAAAGGCAACGTAGGCGGGATGCTTTATGTGGCACTGCGAATCGATTCCGCTGTGCCAGGCGGTGATTTTCAACGCCGACGGCGTATCGCGGCTTTCGGGGACGGAGATGCCGTAATCATCGTAAATCAGTCTGTCGGGATTGTCAGAATACTGACCGAAGCCGATGAGGACTCCGTCGACGAAAACGTTGTAATCCGTGTCTGCGGCAATCCGCAACTTATAGCTGTGTCCCGGTAAAAGGGCAGCGACGGGGTAAAAATCCGCGTATTCGTCGTTAAATCCGGCTCCCGCAATCCATATGGGCTTGCAGGGCATTGTATCTGTCGGCAGATTCATGATGTTCTCCTTTGGTTTTTGCTTCTCTGAAATGTCACGGCAGCCGATTCATCCGTGTTAAAAGTTTGGTCGCTTTCGAAAGCTAAATGGCGGGAAGTACCGTCTTCTTGGCTGTATGATATTATACCGGGATGAGGAAGCAAGGTCGTTTTTTTGGAAAGCTTTTAGGCGGGAAGTGCCGTCTTCTTGGCAGTTTGATATCCTGTCGGGATGAAAAAGCAAGGTCTCTTTTGGGAAAGCTTTAAGAAAATGAAATGCTGAGCTCTTCCGCGGCTTTGTCCGCATCGGGACAGAGATTGAGCAGAAGCTTTCCCTTTTTCTCCGCGTATATTACCGTGTACACGGTGCCGCCGTCGGTTTCATCGGGGCGGAGCCAGGCGACAACCAGTTCGGCGCTGTCTGCAAGCGCTCTGTCTCTCAGCTGCATGCAACCCCTGAAATAATGGTCGGCGTATACCGTAACTCCGTCCGCCGAGGCTTTGATTTCGCCGTATCTTCTCTTGTCCTCCGTGCTCCAGGCATTTTCCTGACCTTTGCAGGGAAGCAGAAGTTCAAGACGGATAAAGGACCTGTTTTCTCTTGCCCTCAGAACGGCTTCCGCGGCCAGTGTATCAAAGCCCAGTGCTCCGCCTGTAAAAAAGACGGTCGTCTTGTAAGTTCCCTCGGGATCCGTGAGGATGGAGATGATTTCGTCAAGAAGCCTTGCGGAATCAGCGGCCTCGGCAGGAGTGAAATATCTGTGTCCTGTAAAGCTTACGGACGTTATTTCTCTTTTGGGTATATCGTCTATTCGGTGTAATACCATATGCTTTGCCACTTCCTTCCTTATGCCTGAATATCGGTTATCGGACTGCCGGATCGTTCTTTGTATTCTGAGACGGGAAACACGGTCCGTATTTGACACGGAGTCCTGATACAATTATATATCTTATATGTGAAAAAGTCAAGCGTGGACATAAAAAACCGCAGAAGAACACTTCTGCGGCTTTTTATTAAGTCCCTGATGCTTATCAGCCGAGCTTAGCGCCGTTGATCTTGACGCCGGGGCCCATGGTGGAAGCGATTACGCAGGACTTGATGTACTGACCCTTTGCAGAGGCAGGCTTTGCCTTGATGACAGCGCCTACGAGAGTGTCAAAGTTCTCCTTGAGCTTCTCTTCGCCGAAGGAAACCTTGCCGATGGGGCAGTGGATGATGTTGGTCTTGTCAAGTCTGTACTCGATCTTACCGGCCTTGGCTTCTTTTACAGCCTGAGCAACGTTGGGAGTAACGGTACCGTTCTTGGGAGAAGGCATGAGTCCCTTAGGACCGAGAACCTTACCGAGACGGCCGATGACGCCCATCATATCGGGAGAAGCGATAACTACATCGAAATCGAACCAGTTTTCTTTCTGGATCTTCTCAACGTATTCCATACCGCCGGCATAGTCAGCTCCGGCTTCGAGGGCGGCCTTTACCTTGTCGTCCTTGGCGAATACGAGGGTCTTTACGGTCTTACCGGTTCCGTTGGGAAGAACTACGGCGCCTCTGACCTGCTGGTCAGCGTGACGGGAGTCAACACCCAGACGGATGTGGATTTCAACGGTTTCGTCGAACTTAGCCTTGGCGGTCTTTACAACGATTCCGACAGCCTCTGAGGGCTCATACATTTTGCTCTTTTCGTAGAGGCTTACGCTCTCAACATACTTCTTACCTTTAGTAGCCATTTTCAGTTACCTCCAATTAGTCCTCGACGGTGATACCCATCGAGCGGGCGGTACCGGCGATCATGCTCATTGCAGTCTCGATGCTGGCGGCGTTGAGGTCGGGCATCTTGGTTTCTGCAATCTTTCTGACCTGTTCCTTGGTCAGCTTAGCAACCTTGGTCTTGTTCGGCTTGTCAGAGCCCTTCTCGATGCCGCAGGCCTTAAGAATAAGAACGGGGGCGGGAGGGGTCTTGGTAATGAAGGAGAAGGTACGGTCACCGTAAACGGTGATAACGACGGGAATGATGAGACCGATGTCGTTCTTGGTTCTCTCGTTGAATTCCTTGGTGAATACAGGAATTGCTACGCCGTACTGACCCAGGGCGGGGCCTACGGGCGGCTGGGGAGTCGCCTTGCCGGCGGGAAGCTGAAGTTTGATGTAGCCCAGTATTTTCTTAGCCATAATTCAATTTACCTCCTGTGGTTTTATACGGAAGAATTAAGAAATTTTTCTTCCTCCCACTTAATTTGCCGGATAAATGTAGCTCGTATCGAGCTCTGCCGGCATGTCGCGGCGTCCTCTCTTGATGAGGACAAGCGCTTTGGACATATCGTCCGAAATGGTTTGTACCGTTCCGCTCTGTCCGTCAAAGATACCGCCTTTGATGACGACATCGTCTCCGACACCGAACGGGAGCTTGATGGTCTGGGTGCCTTCCTCGAGGAAAAGATCGGCAACTTCCTTGTCCGAAATGGGAGTAGGCTTTGAGCCGGGACCCACAAAACCGGTAACACCGGTGATGTTTCTGACAACGTGCCAGGTTTCATCGGTCATGATCATTTTAACGAGAACATAACCCGGGAAGATGAGCTCTTCCTTAACCTTTTCTTCGTCACCCTTTTTTTCGATTCTGGTGTTCACGGGGATTTTGACCTGAACGATCTGATCTCCGAGACCGCGATTAGCAACCACTTTCTGGATGCTGATCATTACCTTTTTTTCATAGCCGGAATACGTATGCACCACATACCAACGCAGGCCGACATTCATTTCATTGATATCGCTCATTTGCTCCGATTAGCAGAAACCTTGCGGCTCAGTTGCCACGGATCAGATCGGTGATGCTTCCGATACCCTTGCTGAATACAAGGTCGAGCAGGCCGATGGCAAGCGCAAACGCAAGCGCGATAACGATGACGGCGATTGTGTTTCTTTTGACGTCGCGTGCAGGCGACCAAACAATTTTCTTGAGTTCACTCTTGTAATCGCGGCAGAATTTCTGAACCTTCTCGCGGAAGCTGGCTTTCGCAAAGTAGAAGATTACGAAAACGATGACTGCAATTGCGATAACGGCAAGCGTTACGATGAGATCCCAGTTGATACCCTTTTTTTCTTCTTTCTTATCGGTTGTTGATCCCGAGGAGGAGGAAGTCGTTTCGGCGGGGGCGGCAGTGGTTTCTGCCGGGGCTGCCGTGGTATCGGCGGGAGCTGCGGTCGTTTCTTCCGGAGAAGAAGCGGTAACATCGGTAGCTCCGATCGAAATAGCGGTGAGAGTGAACATCAGCATTACAGCAAGGAAAAGAGCTGTAAGTCTGGAAAGCTTAACTGATGTCATGAGTTCTCCTTATTTCGATTCCTTGTGAACCGTGTGCTTGCGGCAGAACTTGCAGAATTTCTTAAGCTCGATTCTGTCGGTCGTGTTCTTCTTGTTTTTCTTCGTGTCGTAGTTGCGCTGCTTACACTCTGTGCAAACGAGGGTAACCTTGACTCTCTGATCGTTAGCCATCTGTAGTGGCACCTCCTGTTTCGATATTAGACCGTTCTATGGCGGCCTTACCTCCCTCCGACGGCATGCGATGTGGTGAACGCCGGCTTTTTCCGCAAATAAAAAGCACACAAAAAAAGCTCTGCCAACAGAGGTAGCATTATTATACTTCAAAACCGCGCGGATGTCAAGTGTTTTTTGTTCTTTTATTACTTATAATAATTATTTTTTGCGGAAAAAAGTCGTCTGCGTACGGGCTCCGAATAAAAAACATTGACTTTATCCGCATGATGTAATATAATAATATATATCTTTGCGCGCTTTAGGCGCGCGGGGATTTCAGTTCGATTAATAATATAATAAGAGGTATAATCAATCATGGAAAGAACCCACATTGCGAACATTGTTCCGGGCAGCAGGGTAAAGATTTCCGGCTTTGTCGAGAATCTCCGCAACAAGAGAACAATGGCCTTCATCGTCATTCGTGACATCACCGGTAAAATTCAGGTTACCGTGGTAAAGGAAGAGCACCCCGACCTCGTCCCCGATATCGACAGAATGACTCTGGATTCCGTCGTCACCATCGAGGGCACCGCCGTCGCCAACGATTACGTCAAGCTCGGCGGCATTGAAATCATCCCCGACAGCATCAGAATCGAATCCGTTGCCGATGCTCTCCCGATCAAGGACGATTCCGCCATCGATTCGAGACTTGACTATCGCTGGATCGACCTCCGTTCCGAGAAGAACACCCTTATCTTCAAGCTTCAGACTGAGATGACGGCATCGTTCAGGGAATTCCTGCTTGAGCGCGGCTTCCTTGAATTCCACAGCCCCAAGATTATCGGCGCAGCTTCCGAGTCCGGAGCCGACGTCTTCAAGCTTTCGTACTTTGACGGCGTTGCATATCTTGCTCAGTCTCCCCAGTTCTACAAGCAGATGGCCATGGCCTCCGGCTTTGAGAGAGTTTTCGAGTGCGCTCCCGTATTCAGAGCGGAGAAGTCCTACACAAGAAAGCATGCCACCGAGTTTACGGGCTTTGACCTTGAATTCAGCTATATAGATTCCTTCAGAGACGTCATGAAGCTCGAAGAGGAAATGCTCACATATATGATAGGCCGCGTTGCGGAAAAGTTCGGCGATGATATCGTAAGACTTTACGGCGAGGAATACCGCGTTGTCGTTCCCACAAAGCCGTTCCCCGTAATGACAGTCGCTCAGATTTACGACGAAATCGAGAAGAGATACGGCTATACCGTTCCGGAGTCCGAAAAGGGTGACCTCACCACCGATGCCGAGCATCTCACCTACAGACTTGCAAAGGAGCTCTACGACAGCGAGTTCCTCTTCGTAACCGATTTTGCCGCCGACCGCAGACCCTTCTATCATATGCACGACGAGAACGGTGTGCCCCAGGGCTTCGACCTTATCTGGAGAGGCACCGAAATCACCTCCGGCTCTCAGCGTGAGCACCGCTACGAGCAGCTCTGCGAAAACGCAGCAGCGAAGGGCCTCGGCGAGGATGTCAAATTCTATACCGAATTCTTCCGTTACGGCTGCCCGCCTCACGGAGGCTTCGGACTCGGTGTCGACAGACTTACCATGCTCTTCCTCGGCATTTCCATCAAGGAAGCGGAGTTCCTCTTCCGCGGTCCCGACAGACTTACTCCCTGATTTCTTTCATTATATAATAAACACCCCCGCAGGCTTTACCGGCCCGCGGGGGTGTTTATGCTGGCTTTAATATTTGGAAGTGGGATCAACCGCCTCGCCCTTCATAACTCTTTCGGCATCGGCTGTAAGCTTGTCGGTGAAGGAGCGGAGAACGTAGAATTCGCCGTTGCCTCCGTTGACGGTTATCATCGAGCGTCTTTCGGAGTAAGCATAGTAGCGATATACGTATTCGGGCATTTCCTTTGCGGTGGTTTTAATGGTAATCTTGGTCTGAACGTCCTTGTCGGGATCCGCAAGGAAGCCTGCGATGGCTTCATCGGTCAGACCAAAGGTACCGTCGTGTACGTCACCCTCAAGGGACGCGTAGAGAATCGACTGGTAGAACTTGCGGAAGATGCTCATTCCGTATCTCAGATAGGTTTCGGAATGTCCGTTGGGATCGATTATGGTGACCTCGTTCGCTCCGACGAGGATCTTTGTTCCGTCCGTACCGGTAACGCTTCCGAGAAGCACGACGACATCGTTTCCGAGAGCATTCTTCTCGTATTTTGCGCCGGTGATGGAGTTGATGTTGTTTCCGTTCTTATCGGTGACCGTGACCTTGTCGGCGGTAACGGTCCATGTGACTCCGCTGGCGTCCGTGACAGAGTAGGATGAGAAGGCTTTGAACCTTCTTCCGGTTGAATCCTCGGCCTCCATGGTCATGAGGTTGGAGGCGATGGTGTTGTTCTTCTTTGCGGTTTCGGAGCAGGTGGGGTTGGACATCGAATCGGACTTGGAGTTATCGGTGAAGAAATGATATGTCATGCCGTCGGTTTCGACGATGAGCTCACGGAGCCAGGCGATGTTCATATCGAAGTAGGCTCTGTCGACCCAGTCGTAAAGTCCGTAATCCAGGAACAGAAGCTGCGTTCTGTCAACCTCGACGATCATGTCGTAGAGTGCTGATGCAACATAATACGTGCCTCTGTCTGTCATTTTGCTTATCGCAATGTAGTGGTCCACCTCCTGGAAGGTGAAGAACACGACGAATGCGGGATTTTCGAGACCGTATTTTTTGAGATCCTCCTCCGTGGGTCCGAGCTTTGTCACGCCTATAAAGTGCATGGAATAGAAGGACTGAAGCGCGGAATCAGTGGCGGTTGTGTTTACAAGATAGTTCTTGGGGTAATTGAGAACGTAAGCTCTGGAATGGTAGAATGTTCCGAAGCGCTCGTCCATATCCCAGAACGAGAAGCTTACGACCGGTTTAAGATCGTATGTGGGATCCTTTTCGAGCCTTTCGAGATCGGGATCGCGGAAAACGGAGAAGTTCTGAACGTCAAAGTAGGTGTTTAAGGTCATGGGGTAGCAGATCGAGGGCGATACGAAGCTCTCGACGGGCAGGTCCATGATGTTTTCCACGCTGGGGTATACGGTTGTCGTGTCGTACATTGACAGAACCGAGCTGTCTACGCTGTAGTTCATAATGTATACGGCGTCTCTGCCGACATACTGTACGTAATAACCGGCTCCGGAGGGGATTGCATCGCCGATGTAAACGGCGTATGAGTTGCCGTTTACGTCGAGCATACGGTACCCGTTCGGCTCGTATGTATCTTCGTTGCCCTCGCTGTCCTTTCTCTGCTGCTTTGCGAGGCCGTACTCGGTGAACTTGCCGTCGGCATCCTTAATGGGATTGTCGATTTTCTGCATTGTCAGGGTGTAGCCTGAGGAAACCGCCAGGGAAGAGAACATCGTGGGGATGTAGGGAGTGCCTTCAAAGCCCTTGATGGTGAACTTGTCGTCGGCATCGCGGTAGAAGGTGAACGTACCGTAGGAGTTGTGAACCTCAACGGACTGAATGTTTGCCTGAGACGTGTGATTGTACATCAGGATGCGGTTGGACGTGCCGAGCGTTTCGCCGTCCTCGGTATCTACCACGGCAAAAATCTTGTATTCGCCGGTCTTTTCGTCAACCTCGACAAGGGTTGACGCCTTTGTCGTGACGTAGTATCCGTCCTTTGTGACATCCAGGAGAGTACCGTCGCGGTCAGAGCAGAGAGAATACTTTCCTGCCACTTTTACGACGTAGTACTTCTCGCCGTCGACATCCGTGAAAATGTTGACGTTGATGATGAATTTGAAGACGAGAGGAATGGCGACTGCCAGAACGGCAATGACTGCCGCGAGGACGATGATGGCCGTTCTCTGCTCTTTCAGCACCGAACGGCGGCGCCTTCCGCGGCCGGAAGCCTTTACGGCTCCGGCGGCGGCTTTTTCATTGGATGAATTATTCATGATTATCTGGAATACTTGCGTCTGACGAGTACGTACACGCCTACTCCGATGGCGGCTACGGCGGGAACTATTACAAGAATAGCGGTGTAGCGGTTGGCCTCGGCAGTCGTGATGTTCTCGATTTTGGTGGAAGCGAAGGGCTTGTGGGTGAGATTCGCGATGGCTAGCTCCTTGCCGACAGCGCGGAGAGCGCTGAGCATTACGTCGGAGTTTCCGTAGGTGTTGGACTGGAGCAGTGACTTCTGCAGGAATTCGACGGAGCCGCAGGCAAGAACGTAGGAGTAATCCTCCGTGGTGTTGTCGGCCATTCTGGACTCGCGGGTGATGGTCATGAGCTTGAAGGGATCAAGAGCGGTAGCGGTGTTTACGACCAGTCCGTTGACGAGCTCCTCTGCGGTAGAAGAGGAGGTGAATACGTCGTAAATTGCGCGGGGAACACCGTTGGAGTAATAGGTGTAGTAGCTGAAGTTCTTGGAGCTGTCGTTCTCATCCTCATAGTTGGTCATATAGTAGTTCTTCGCGTAGCTTATTCCCATGCACTCGGGGAAGATGACCTTGGGAGGATAAGTGGTGCGCATATCGGAGTGAATTGACGCGCCGAGACCCTTGGAAGTGTAGGAGCCTACGATTCCGAGACCGTTTGCGGTGACGGAATTCTGGAGGTCTCTGATAACATTGCTGTTTGTGACTCCGAGAGCGTTTGTGGTTCTGTTGAAGGTTACGCCCCACTCCTCGAGATATTCCTCAAGGTTCGGAAGCTTGGGGGTGGAGGGGCTTACGAATACCATGAGGGCGTTTGTTCCGTCAAGGAATTTGTCGAGCTTTTCGATTTCGGAAATATCGGATATTCCGTCCTTGACAAGAAAGTCGTCCTGAGGATCATAGATGAGCATGAGTCTCGCATCGGCAAAGATATCGGAGCCGGGCGCAAGCTCGGTGCTCTGATATTCGGAGCCTGTGGATTTGATGTCGATTCCGCTGTCGTTAGTGAGATTCGCGAGTCTTAAGCGATAGCCGGCATCGGTGAGAAGCTCAAGGAGAGCGCTGTTGGCGGCAAGGTCGGAGGCACCGACGAAGGGCTCGCCGTGAGTATAGGTGATGAGGCAAACGGGAGCCTCGGCCTTGGTTACGGCAAGAATCGCTGCGCAGAGCTTCTTTTCGCCGTTGTACGACCAGGGGGTATCATCGGTATCGGAGTTGAATACGAACATGGAACGGAGAGTATATACTCTGAATTCGGTGCCCGAGGCTACGATGATGCTGGTGGAATAAATCTTGGACTTGGAGTTTGCCTTGTATTTGTTTACGGCGGTGGGGTTTCTCCAGATGTCAACGGTCGAAACATGAACCTTCTTGTTGGCCTTCTCGAGTCCCAGGGCGGTTTCGTAAACGTATCTCTGCGTCGAGTTCGACATGAGAGCGTCGGGATTGTCGCAGAAGATGATGTCTACGTCCTGCTCAATGTCCTTAATGGCGTCGACGGCGGCATCGGAGAGCGTGTAAAGGCTTTCCGAGGTAAGGTCAGTGTACCAGAGGAACTTTGAAGCAAGAGCGGTGAAGAGAACGTTGACCAGAATTACGGCAGCGATGATGACGCAGGTCATAAGCACCGCAAGGCTTCCGTATTTGAATTTGCGTGAGTGAAGCGAAGAGTTGTTTTCCATATTGATTTGACCTCTCTTTCTTTCGCTCAGGCCCAACGGCGGCGTTCATAAACGCGGACCGTAAGATATACAAAAATGAATGAAAGCGAAATGTAGTAAAGGAAAGCGGACCAGTCGAGAATTCCGTACTGGAAGTTGGAGAATCTCGAGAGGATGCAGAACCAGTCGATTATGAATCTTACGACATAGGAGTTGATGAGACGGGTTCCGGATGAATCCGAGCCTATCTGGTTGACTACGTTGAGAAGAACCATTACGGCAAGAACCGCGATTGAGATGATTACGGCGGAGAGCTGGTTTTCCGTGAGCGACGATACGAAAATACCTATGGCGATGAATGCGCCGCCGATGAGAAGCACGCCCACAAGGGAGGCGACTATCTGAGCGCCTACGGGACCTATGTGCGTAATTGCGTCCTGGTTGAGATCGGCTTCCGCTTTACCGATGACGAAAAGCGGGATGAGGTTTACGCAGGAGGTCAGAAGGCAGCCTGCGAATACCGTGTAAGCGGCAAGGAATTTGCCGACGACCATGCCTATGATCGATACCGGTGCCGTAAGCAGCATCTGCTCGGTTCTCATTTTGCGCTCCTCCGAGAAGGATCTCATCGTGAGGATCGGGATGAGAACGATGAGGCAGAGAATCATTATGTAAAAATACGAGTTTGTGCTGTAGGACGCGGAAATCAGCGTGGTGTAGCAGCACAGACCGGCGGCGAGGGTGAGGAATACGCCGCAGAAGACATAACCGATGGGGTTGATGAAGAAGGAGTGCAGCTCCTTTTTGTAAATCGCAAGCATATCAGTTATTCTCCTTTCCGTTGTTCTTGTCGGATTCGCCGGAGGAGGTCATCATTTCAAAGGTGTTCTCCTTAATGGTGTTGTCATCGTAGAATTTGGAGCCGTCGGCAGCCTCGGCGGGTTCATCGTCGGAGGAGTTCTTTATCTGCTCGGCAGTCTTTTCGACGATTTCGGAGGCCATGGCCTTTTCGGCTGCGGCTCTGCCGGCCTCGACGGATTTTCTGCGGCGGGGCTTTTCGGCCTTTCCGTCGCCGGTCTTGTCAACTACGGCGATGAAGATATCCTCTATGCTCATGCCGAGTGCCTCCATTCCGATGAGGGGCCAGCCCTTGTCGGAAAGCGTCCAGAAGAGCTTCTTTCTGATGTCGACGCCGACCTCGCTCTCAATCATGTACGTGTAAGCGTCGCCGTCTCTTGCCGCAAGCACCTCTGCATAGCAGATGCCGGGAAGATTGCGAAGCATTGCGAGAACGTCTCTCTGGGGACCGCAGATCTTGACGTTGAAGCGTCTCGTGTTTTCAACGGCTCTCGAGATGTTTTCGGTGAGCTCGTCGGCTACGATGTGACCCTTGTTTATGATCACGATTCTGTCGCAGACGGCCTGAACCTCCTGAAGAATGTGGGTGGAGAGGATGACGGTGTGCTCCTTTCCGAGGGTTCTTATGAGGTTTCTGATTTCGATGATCTGCTTCGGGTCAAGGCCGATGGTGGGCTCGTCGAAGATGATTACGGGGGGATTTCCCACGAGCGCCTGAGCGATGCCGACACGCTGCTTGTAGCCCTTGGAGAGAAACTTGATCAGGCGGTTTTTGACGTCTGTGATTTTTACGACGTCGCAGATTTCACCGAGATGCTTTTCGCGGTTGAATTTGCAGCCCTTGAGATCGTATGCAAAGCAAAGATACTCCCATACCGTCATGTCGGGGTAGAGAGGAGGCTGTTCGGGCAGGTAGCCTATGAGGCGCTTGGCGTTGAGCGGGTCGTCAAGAACGTCGACTCCGCCGACGGTAACGCTGCCTGAGGTGGATGAGAGGTATCCCGTAAGCATATTCATGGTCGTACTCTTGCCTGCGCCGTTGGGGCCCAGAAAACCTATGACTTCGCCTTTTTCAACCTCGAAGCTGATATCATCCACGGCACAGAATTTTCCGTAGTTCTTAACCAGATGCGAAATTTTAATCATTTCTGCGGTTCCTTTCGCTGTGTTAAAACGTGTGCCGCATTGTTTACGGAGTAAAAAACGGCGCACTTTTCAAACTAATAATTATAATCAATAACGTACACCATAAATATATTAAGATTTTTTGAACAAATAATATTATTAATAAAATATATGCTGATATTAATATGATTCTTGTGTGAAAAGCATCCGCGAATGAATTTTTGCCGGATTTTCAGGCCTTATTGGCACTTGACAATCGCTCCGCAATTTGATATAATAATTAAAGTTGCGTGCGCAACAAAAAAACGTCCGATTGCGGACGGAGAAAAGAGAGAATCAACATGCCGTCTTTAATGAGGTGCATAAACATTATCGGGCGCTGCGGCGCGATTTTTCGCTCCGACAGACTTGCCGGAAGCGATCTCGGGGAAACACATCACAGCTATATATTGAATCTCTGCAGGAACCCCGGAGTATCCCAGGATACTCTCGCAAAAAAGCTCTTTATCAACAAGAGCAATGTCACGAGAACCCTTGCCTATCTTGAGGCACACGGCTACGTGACCCGCGTTCAGTCCGAGGATGACAGACGGGTTATACTTGTCTATCCCACGGAGAAGGCCTATGAGGCCGTTCCGATGCTGAAGGATATGATCCACGGCTGGAACGACTATATGACGGCAGATCTCTCCGATGAGGAGAAGGAAATACTCCAGTCGATTCTGCCTAAGCTCGCAAAGCGCGCGGCGGAATATGCGGAGCTCTCGGAAGAGGCTCTGTCCGATGTGGATATCACGACCGCTGACGAAAAAGGGCCGGAAGGGAGTGACGGCAGGTGAAAGCGATACTGAAATACCTGAATCCGTTTGCAAAATCCGTCACGTGGAACCTCGGACTTAAGGTGCTTGCCACGGTTATTGAGCTTGCACTTCCCAGAATTCTGAGCTTCATAATAAACGATATCATAAAGCCTCTTGACGGAATGACGGATATAGATATCAGGGCGAGAATTACCGAAATAGTAATCTGGGCAGTCGTTATGATTGCGTGTGCGGCGCTGGCCTTCATAGGCAACGTTACTGCCAACAGACATTCCGCAAGAATAGCTAAGGATGTCGCAGGCTCAATAAGAAGAGACCTGTTTGACAGGACAATGACTTTGTCTCCCGCTCAGACTGACGAATTTACGGTTCCGAGTCTCGAGAGCCGTCTTACGTCGGACACCTACAATATTCACAATTTCATAAACTCAATGCAGAGAATGGGCGTAAGAGCTCCGATAATGCTTGTCGGAGGTCTTGCCATATGCGCAACCATGGATCTGCGTCTGACCCTCGTCATGGCCTGCATTCTCCCGATGCTCTTCATTGCGGTATACACGATAACCAAGCAGGGCCTGCCGCTCTATACAAAGGTTCAGAAGGCAGTTGACGGTATGATCCGAGTGGTCCGCGAGGACGCGCAGGGCATAAGAGTCATAAAGGCTCTGTCCAGAAAAAAATATGAATACGAAAGATACGAGAGGGAAAACGGCAGCCTCGCGAGAATCGAGGGAAGAACAAACTCGATAATGGCGGCATCGAACCCTGTCATGAACTTTTTCATGAACCTGGGACTCGTTTCGGTCGTCTTCGTCGGCGCACATCTCATCGACGGAGGCAAGTCCGAGGTCGGAAACATAATTGCCTTCATTCAGTATTTCACCCTGATTTCGGGCGCGATGATGGGTATTTCCAGAATTTTCGTTATGACGTCAAAGGCTACGGCCTCCGCAAGAAGAATCTCGGAGGTTCTTGCCGCCGGCGAGGGACTCCCCACGGCGGACGAAAGCGAATATCCCGGGAAAAACGAGAGCGGAATCCGCTTCGACCACGTATCGTTCGCATATTCCGGAACCAAGGAGATCCTTCACGATATAGATTTCTCGCTCGAAAAAGGCCAAAAGCTCGGAATAATCGGAGCTACGGGCTCCGGAAAGACCACCGTAATCTCTCTTCTCATGAGATTTTACGACGTAAGCTCCGGCTCCGTGAGAATTAACGGAAGAGACGTGAGAACCATGCCGGAAAGCGAGCTTCATTCGCTCTTCGGCGTCGCTATGCAGAACGATTTCATCGTTACCGGAACCGTTGAGGAGAATATTCGCTTTTACCGCGATATATCCTCCGATGACGTCAGAAAGGCAGCCGTCATCGCCCAGGCAGACGAGTTCATTTCGGCCTTCCCGGAGGGATATGATTATGAGCTTGCCGCAAAAGGAACCAACCTCTCCGGCGGGCAGAAGCAGAGAATCCTTATTGCGAGAGCGCTGGCCGGAATGCCGGAGATACTGATCCTCGACGATTCAAGCTCCGCTCTCGATTACCGCACGGACATGCTCCTGAGACAGGCGATATCGGAGATGCAGTCGGGCATTACATCGGTCATTGTCGCACAGCGTGTAAGCTCCGTTATGAATTCGGATCTTATTCTTGTCCTCGATGAGGGACGCATAATCGGCGCGGGAACTCACGAGGAGCTCATGAGAGACTGTGAGGTTTACAGGGAAATCAGCAATTCACAGATGGGAGGTGCTTTCCTTGAATAAAGGCGGATTCGGTCCCGGAAACGCGATGCTCGGAAATCCGAGACAGCAGAACAATCCGAACGGACAGAAAAACTCGGGGAAGCTCGACCCCAGGACGAGAAGAAAGGTTCTCGTCAGACTGTCGAAATACCTTTTCAGGTATTACTGGATAGTGATTCCGGCAGTGATTCTTATGCTCGCATCCAATATTCTCGGAGTGCTGGCACCAAAAATTTCCGGAAAAGCGATAGATGTTATCAGCCCCACGGATAAGGGCGAAAGCTCCGAAACCGCCGTTGCTCCGAGTGCCGGAGAGGGCGGAGAAGCAGGAGCGGATAACATAGGGAACCCGGACGGTTCCGCGGATTCTTCCGGAAACACGGCGCTTAAAAATGATAAAATCGATTTTGACAAGCTCGGATATTATATTGTGCTCATGCTTGTCTGTTATCTCGGCTCCGCAGTCCTTTCCCTGGCTCTTGCGATAACGCTGGCCCAGCTCGGAAAAAAGATTACCTTCAGCCTGCGCAAGGACCTGTTTGAGCATCTGATGACTCTGCCTGTGGAATATTTTGACAGACATCAGACGGGAGACATCATAAGCCATATCTCTTATGACGTGGATACGGTGAATACATCCCTGTCGCACGACCTGCTGCAGATATGCTCAAGCGTAGTAACCGTATTCGGCTGTCTGTGGTTCATGGTGGGAATATCGCCGCTGCTTTTGATCGTATTCTGCATAACGGTTCCGATATCGGTGTATTCGACAAAGCTTCGCACCACGCTTGTAAGACCCCTGTTCCGAATGCGCTCAGCGAAGCTCGGAGAGCTGAACGGCTATGCCGAAGAGATGCTGTCGGGACAGAAGACTGTCAGAGCCTACGGCAGAACGCCTGTGATTTCCGAAAGATTTGACAAGAAGAACCATGAGGCTTGCGAGGCATATTACAAGGCGGACTGGCACGGAGCCGTCATCGGTCCCATGGTTATGTTCATAAACAATATGTCGCTCTCGCTCATAATACTGTTCGGCGGAATCTTTTATATGCTGTCCCTGACCGGCATGGTTCTTACGGGCTCGGTGTTCTTCATCGCGCTCGGAGACCTCTCCGCGTTCATACAGTATTCCAGAAAGTTTTCGGGCCCGATAAACGAATTTGCCAATATCCTTGCGGATCTTCAGTCCGCGCTTGCGGCTGCCGAGAGAATCTTCGCCATTATGGATGAGGTCCCGGAAAAGGCGGACGCGGAGGATGCGGCGGTGCTTGAAAATCCCCGCGGGGAGGTCTGCATAGATCACGTCGCATTCGGTTACGTAAAGGACAGAACAATTATTCACGATCTCAGTCTGAACGTACCGGAGGGCTCGACAATCGCCATCGTAGGACCTACCGGCGCGGGAAAAACCACCGTAATAAATCTTCTTATGCGTTTTTACGACGTTGACTCCGGCTCCATCGTCATCGACGGTCATGAAATCCGCGGCATTACCAGGGATTCGCTGAGATCCGCCTATACCATGGTGCTGCAGGAAACCTGGCTTTTCGGCGGAACGGTAGCGGAAAACATAGCTTACGGCCGCATCGGAGCCACGATGGAGGAAATCGTGGCTGCGGCAAAGGCTGCGCACATCGACGGCTTTATCAGGTCTCTCCCGAACGGATACGACACCGTCCTCACCGATAACGGCGTGTCGATTTCGAAGGGCCAGAAGCAGCTGATCACCATCGCACGAGCAATGCTTGCCGATTCACCGATGCTCATCCTCGATGAGGCAACGTCGAACGTCGACTCGAG
>JAKSPQ010000043.1 GCA_024404665.1 Clostridia bacterium | reverse complement strand
GATGATCGTGAGTACTGTCACGCTGCTGATGACGATCGGATTCATCATGATGCGAAATGCCCCCATCGGACAGATATGCCTCATGGTCGTCTGGATATGTCACCTTGTGTATTTTTTCGGGTTTGTAAAAACGATCAGACCCAAAGCGCAGTCGGTGAATGAAACCAATCAACCAATAAGGAGGAAAAGCGATGATACAGATCACGTTGAAAGTTGAGGGGATGATGTGCGGTATGTGTGAAACCCATATTTGCGACACGATCCGCAATAAGTTCCCGGTTAAAAAGGTGGCTGCCTCCCGCGCAAAGAAGCGGGCGGTCATTCTGTCAGAACAGGAAATACCGACAGAGGCACTGCGTGCAGCTATTGCCGGAATCGGCTACTCGGTTTCGGATATCAAAGCGGAGCCATACCGACGCAAAAAAATATTTGGGTTGTTCTGAAAGGAAATGCCCGTGCCACTCACAGACAGGAAAGCCGCCTTCTCCGAAATCGGGGAAGGCGGCTTTCCTGGTGCGCCCGACATGCGCAATAACTTGGTGGTGAAAGTCCGCTACAGCCTTGCAGTTGTTCATCTTAACGCACCCGGCGGAATTGATCGGCAGCTTTCATAAAGCATTCGTCTGTTTTTCCGCAGACAAGAAATCAGTCCACCTCGATTATTCTGCAGATACCCTTGAATAATCCGGGAGTGATGTAGAATCTGGCTCCGCAGGGAGCTATACCCTCGGTACCGCCGTGCCAGTGTCCGGCAAAAGTGCAAAGCACCTCGGGGGATCTTCCGAGAAGGCCAAGAACGGTATCCGAAATCAGATATTCCTGTGGTGTTCTCAGGGTGAATTCGTTTATCGGACGTACTCTCAAAAGCTCGTAATCAAGCAGGGGCTCGTGCATGAATACTATCATGGGAAGGCCTTTGGCTATCTCGGCCTTCAGGCCTTCAAGCGTTTCGGCAGTGAAATAATCTCTGTTGTTATCAAGAGTAACTATGTTGAGTCCGCCTATAACTCTGGACTCAACGGGCTTATACAGTCCGGGGAACTCCTCCAGAAATGATGAAAAGTTTCTTTCGAATATTTCCTTTGCGTCGGCTCCCGGACGGCGGCAGAAGTCCGCGAATTCATGGCTGCCGGGAGTATAAAGGAAGTCCTTGCCGGCAGCTATTCTCTTAAACTCGTTGCGGGTTCCGATTGCCGCGATATCGGTTACGTCTCCCGTAACCACGGGAAATGCGTTTTCCTCCTCGGCAATCCTGAACGCTTCCTCAAAATAGTAATTCTGGGTGTGGGGTGGATAACCGGCTTCCTTTTCAAATACCTCTTTGCGTTTTTTCAGATGCTCCTGCTTCTCGGGAATATCATTCTCATCGTAATCCACAAGGTGAACATCCGTCATATGAAGGATTTTAACAGGCGCTTCAAGTCCGGCATGAATCCGGGTCCGAATAATGTTTTCCATAAATCAAGCCTCTTTAAATTAAATAATTAATTAATTGAGCTTTATTCTTCTTTATCCTCGTCTCCGTCCTCGTTTTCGGGCTTTTCTACGGTGACGATAAGCTTTGTCACCCGGACATCGTCCTCCATTTCGGAGACAAGAACATGAATGTACTCATAGTCGAATACATCGCCGACATGCGGGTCGGAATTCAGATTTTCTATTGCCCAACCGCCGACGGTTGAATAATTGCATTCGAAATCCGTGGGGTTGTAATCAATTTCGTAGAAGAAATCGTCGATATTCATATCTCCGTTGACTTCATACCTGTTTTCCGCAATCTGAATGATATCGGGAATGATTTCATCGGACTCATCCCAAATATCTCCGACAATCTCCTCAAGAATATCCTCAACGGTTACGACACCGAGAGTGCCGCCGAACTCGTCTATGACAATAGCCATATGCGTCTTGCGCTCTCTTAAGTGGTGAAGGGCATTCGGAAGCTTCATTGTTTTGTGAAGGAACAGAGGCTTTAACAGCATGCTTTCAATGTCGGCCTCGGGATTGTCAACGGTTGCCTTGTAGTACTGATTCAGATATAGAACGCCGATGATATCGTCGATGGAATCGCGGTATACGGGTATTCTTGAATAGGTGGAATTCTCTACGGTGTCCCGGATATCGCTGGGATCGTCGTCGATATCGATGGTAACGAGGTCGATTCGCGGCGTCATGACCTCTTCGACTGTTGTCTCGTGGAATTCGAGAGACGACTGAAGCAGCTCTGACTGGCCTTCATCGATGACGCCCTCTTCCTCTACGGTATCGATAATCGATGAAAGCTCGTCTTCGGTAACATCGGGAGTGCCCTCGGGGTTGTCCCTGCCCCAGATGAGTCTCAGAACATAAAGAAATCCGAGTACGACTGCGACAAGCGGGAAGAGAAGAATTGTGATTATTCTGATGGGGAGCGCTACAAAGAGTACGGTTTTGTCCGCATGCTGTCTGCAGAGAACCTTGGGGATAATCTCACCGAAAATCAGGACTATGACAGTCATCACAACGGTTGAAACGGTGGTGGCTATTCCGTCAAATCCGCTTGATTTGAACAGCCTGTAGAAGAGATCGATGAAAAGCGCGGTGCAGCAGGTGGACGCGGCGATATTTGCAAGGTTGTTTCCTATAAGGATTGCGCAGAGAGCGGTGGTAAAGTGTTCGGACGTGCGATAGGCAAGCTTTGCGAACGGAACCTTCTGTTCCGCACTCTGCTTCAGACGCATTTTATTCGATGCGTTGAAGGAAATCTCCGTTCCGGAAAAGAATGCGGAGAATACAAGCATAAGAAATACGATGAAAATATATAGAATAATCTTCAACGTGGGCATGGTGACAGCTGCGGAAACCGTCGTGTCCGAAGGTGCGGCTGTAACCGACATAAGAATACTCGGGAAGAAATTCATAAAGGTTATCATCATTTTGATTCCTCCGTTTCTTCAGAGGACTCGTTTCTGTGTCTGTCACGGCCTTTGGGTCTGTCGTTATCCTCTGAGGCCGCGGCTTCATTTTCTCTGCGGATTTCCTCAAGATCCTCCTCATCGAGAAGATGAATGATTACGGAAAGAACTCTTGTAGATGATACCTTGTCGATTGTTATCTCAAGATTTTCGTAAATAAAGCTTTCATCAGCCTCCGGAAGACGTCCGAAATACTGAGCAACCCATACGCCGACGGTGTATGCGCCGATTCTGCGGTCCTTCAGCGGGATACCGATTTTTGCGAAAACATCTGCTGTATAAAGGCTTGCGGATACATTGAACCTATTTCCGCCGAGCTTGTAAAAGTCGAAATCGACGACGTCTTCCTCGTCCCAGATTTCTCCGACAAGCTCTTCAAGGAAGTCCTCGATTGTAACGACGCCGGCGACCTTGCCGTCCGAGTCCCTGACAATGCCGAGATAAATCTTGTGCTGCCTCATGGAATCGAGCAGCTCCTGAATCGAATCGGTGCAGTTGATAAAATGGGGCTTGAGCATGACGGTGCGCTTGTCAACGCGTTTGTCCTGTCTGTATGCTCTGAGGAATTTTCTGATGGGAAGCACGCCCACAACGTTGTCGAGGCTTCCGTTGACAATCGGGATTCTCGAGTGGGGAATCGTTTTGATTGCTTCAATAAGCTCCTGGTTTGATAGATGGACATCGAGATATACAATGTCGTCTCTCATTGTCATTACGTCCTCCGCCGTTTTCTCGGGAAATTCGAGAACCGATTTCAGAAGATCCGACTGCTCATCGTTGATTACATCCTGTTCTTCCGCAGTTTCAATTATCTGTACAAGCTCATCTTCGGTGATGGAGGGGTCTTCCTCAGCCTTGAAGAGCTTTGTAAAGAAATCCGAAATGGCAGTAAAAAAAGCCACAAGGGGTGAAAACAACTTCATCAGCGAGCGCAAAGAAGCCGCGCATACACGGGCCATTGAGTCGGCTCGATCGTTTGCGAAGCTTTTCGGTATCATTTCACTGAAAAGAAACACTATCCCTGTGGTTACAAATGTACTGATCAGAGTAAGCGTGTCACCGGATACCTGCCCGTCGGCAAATTTTTCCGTGACATAGAGCGTGGCTACGGAAGCAGCCGCAATGTGAGTGATGTTATTGCCGATAAGAAGCGTGGTAAGCGCACGCTCGAAATTGTTTGCGATAAACATTGCGTTTTTCGCTTTTTTGTCACCGTCATTTTCCGCACGTGACTTCATGCGGATCTTGTTCATGGCGGAGAAACAGGACTCGGAGCCGGCAAAATAAGCACCGAGGATTACAAAGACGACGAATAATACGATAAGGACCGTTTCGGTCAAAATACTTATACTGCCGTCAGGACTACCGTCCATAAGAGGAACCATCTCCTTTATAAAATAAAATTTTATATATTATACATTATTTTTTCCGAAATGTCAATAAGAGATATCAAAGTCCGTCATAATATTATAATTTTTCGGGAAAAAGCGGCATAAGCGGAGGCAATTAAAGAAAGACCGATAAAATTGCCCGGGGCTATTTTATCGGTCCTTCAAAACACGGTTATCAGAAGAGATCGAAGGAGAAGATGTGGGCAACGGCGGAGCCGTAGGTGTTTATGAGCTCGTCGCTGCCGTAAGTTGCCTCGGGAATGAGACGGACGGCCTCGGCATCGATGCAGAGCTTTTCCTTTACCATTCTCTGATGGTTTTTGTCGTTTCTGTAAACAACGGACCATTCTCCGTCGTTAAGAGCTTCAATGCGGAACTTCTTGAGCATGCATCTCGGGAAGCCGAAGGAGGTGTTATTGTATCCGCGCCCCTTGAAGAGAGGCATGGGAATATAGAGAAGGTCGGGGTTGCCGTCAATCTGCTCGCGGTCAAGATCGGAATCCACAATGAGACGGAAGCCCTCTATGTGGGTCTTTTCAGAGAATTTATATGTGATGGCCTTGTCGATTTTTCCGAAGTAGCCGTTATCGTTGCCCCAGATCCGTCTGTCGAGACCGCTTCTGAGGGAGGAGCAATCGCCGTAATCGCATTCGAGAACAGCCTTCGAAGTAAGGTCATAATTCTTTCTTCTGAAGCCCGGAAGGAAGCAGTCATCCTCCATCAGTGCATCCTGAAGCTCGCCTATGCACTTTTCGCAGAATTCTCTCGGAAGCATTCCTCGCTCTGCGGCCATTGCGGCTCCGGTACCGGCAGCCTGTCCCATTACGCCTATGGTTCCCATTACTCTGGAGCTTGCAAACGCTATGTGTGACGCGCTGATATTTCTGCCGGCAAACATGAGGTTGTCGATATTATGAGAATAGAGGCATCTGAAGGGAATTGCGTATGGCTCTGACAGGCGTCTCTTCTGGAGATGTCCTCCTCCGTTTGCACCGGATTCCATAAAGAAGCCCGCGGGAAGATGGTTGTCTATCTGCCAGCCTCCGTATGCTACGGTATCGTCAAAATGCTTTCCGCCGTCCTCTACGTCGTTTTGGGTGAGAACATAATCGCCTATGTATCTGCGGCTTTCGCGTTTTCCGGGAAGGAAGCCCAGCCATTCAAGCTCCCAGTTGTCAGCGCCGTGGTCTCCGTGGTTCTTCATATGATCCCAGACTCCGAGAGCGATTTTTAAAAGCTCGTCACGGATTTCCTCGGTATCGTGAATTGAGTCCTGCATACCGCCGAGCTCTATCCAGTAGAAGTTGGTATTGGGCTTCAGCAGGCACTCGTGAGGCTTGTTGTGCATGTCGTCATCGGTTTCGAATTTATATGCCCAGTCGGGAGCCGTAAACTCAGTTCGGTGGTCTGTTTCGCGGGCCATGATGAGAACGGACATACCCATAGTGTGGTTATCGGGCTTATCGAGGCCGAATTCCTCGTTGTCTTCGGATTTTGCTTCTCGTCCTACGCGGTATTCCGCGCCGGAAAGAGGAGCAAGGATTGAATCTCCCGAGCAGTCGCAGAATATCTTCGCCATGACTGTGTGCCAGGTATAGGTCGTGAGCTGGAAGCCGGTTACGGATTCTATGCGCTTGCCGTCATCGCTCATTGTCAGAGAAGAGCAGGAGCAGTTGAGAATCAGGTCGATGTTTTTCTCGAATCTGACCTTTTCATAAAGAAGCGTGTCCCACATAGACCAGTTTCTCGTAGGGTTCCTGTACATATTGTCCAGAGCGATTTCCTCCATGATTCCCGTCTCCTGGAGGTTGCGGACTCTGGAGCCTGCACCGCATATCCACATTCTGATTTCGGAGGATGCATTGCCGCCGAGAACCGGACGGTCATGCATAAGGGCGACTTTCGCGCCGTGTCTTGCAGCCGAAATTGCGGTAAGCATGCCGCCTATGCCTCCGCCGACTACGCATATATCTGCCTCATGTATTTTTTTCCTTAATTCTTCCATTTTATTCTCCTCCTGCGGATTGCTTGACGAAGTAATATCGATCATGTCTTTTTTTCACCGCATTTTTTTTATAATGTCTTAATTATACAACAATCGATGGAGTTTTGCAACAAAATGCTTGTTTTTTCTGAAAAAAACACTGTTTTTTAACTTGACAAAACAGCCCGAACCATTTATAATTGTAAGTAAATAATAATATTTTATTATCGAGGTATTTAAATGAGACTCAGAGCACCAAGCTATCCCCTGATTACCGTTGACCCTTACTTCTCGGTCTGGTCACCGGCAAATTCCTTAACCGATACAGATACCGAGCACTGGACCGCTGCTCCCGTTGTAATAAACGGAATCGCAACGGTTGACGGCAAGGATTACAGAATCATCGGCAAGCACTCCGACGCACCTGCCGCTAAGCAGCTTTCCGTGAATGTCGATTGCTTCTCAACCACTTACAAAATGGAATGCGGAGGAGTGGTACTCACTCTCAGATTCACGACTCCTCTCATTCTTGACGACCTTTACTATCTCTCAAGACCCGTTTCCTATCTCGAGATAACCCGCGAGAATGCCGACAGGCACATGCACACCGTATCCGTAAAGCTTGCCGTATCCGAGCAGATCTGCACTCACCTTCAGGGAGATGCGGAAATTCTCACAGAGCAGCTCACTTTAGGCAGTCTTTCCTCCGTTAAGATGTACAGAAAGGATCAGGCAGTTCTCTGCAGAATGGGGGACGACCTCAGAATCGAGTGGGGTTATTTCTATCTTACCGGCAACGGACGCGCATATTCCGAGAAAGCCGAAGACGGCATGACCTATGCATGCTTTGAAACACCTCTTTCCGGAAGCACACTTGTGACATTTGCTTACGATGATGTAAAATGCATTGAATATTTCGGTGAACATCTTACCTCCTATTGGAACAAGGACGGAGCCGCAATAACCGACGAAATCGTAAAGGCTCACGGCGATTACAGACAGCTCGTAAAGCGCTGCGCTCAGATTTCCGACAGAGTCTTCATCGATGCCGTCAGAGCCGGCGGGGAGAAATACGCAGAGCTTCTCGAGCTTTCGTTCAGACAGGCTGCCGGCGCCCACAAGGTTGCCGTCGATACCGACGGACAGATTCTCTTCATCTCGAAGGAGTGCTTCTCGAACGGCTGCGCCGCAACCGTCGACGTGTCTTATCCCTCCATCCCTCTTTTCCTGCTTTACAACACAGAGCTTGTAAAGGGAATGATGAGACCCATTTACAAATTCGCTATGGGACCCGACTGGAACTACGATTTTGCACCTCACGATGCCGGCCGTTACCCGATCCTCAACGGTCAGGAATACGGCAACACGAAGCCCGGCGGAAAGTCCCGCGAGTTTGACTACAGATACGACAAGCAGATGCCCGTAGAGGAATGCGGCAACATGCTCATGATGGAGACCGCCGTTGCGGTTATCGACAAATCTCCCGCTTTTGCCAACGAGCATATGGAATTGCTTGATAAGTGGGTGGAATACCTCCTTCAGAACGGAACCGATCCAGAAAACCAGCTCTGCACCGATGACTTTGCCGGCCATCTTGCGCACAACTGCAACCTTACGCTCAAGGCCATAATGGGTATTGCGGGCTACGGTATTCTCAAGGGAATGAACGGGGATAACCGCGCGAAGAACAAATACATCGCCATCGCCCGCGGCATGGCAAAGGATTGGGTAAAGAGAGCCTCCAACGGCGACGGCTCATACAGACTGGCATTCGACAGGCCCGGCACCTTCTCCATGAAGTACAACATCGTCTGGGACAAGCTTATGGGAACAAACATTTTCCCGAAGGATTTCATCGAATCCGAGATTGCCTCTTATATGCACAGAATGCTTCCTTTCGGTCTCCCGCTCGACAACCGTCAGCCCTATACAAAGTCCGACTGGCTCGTATGGGTAGCAACCCTTGCCGACAGAAGAGAGGACTTTGAGAGACTCGTGGAGCCCCTCTGGAACTTCTTCAACTATACCCCCTCGAGAGTACCTATGACCGACTGGTACTGGTGCCACACCGGTCTTCACAAGGCATATTTCAGCAAGACAAGCAATAAGGATATTTCATTCAGAAACAGAACGGTTCAGGGAGGTCTATTCATGAAGCTTCTCGAATACCGCGGACTTATGAAGCTCTGACAGCCGTTATCCCCGCATTTTTCCCGGTTATCTTAAATCATTATATTTAAAAACGAGGTTGTTTCCATGAAAACTGTAAAAGCACTATCTCTTTTTATGGCGCTGCTTATGCTTCTCGGAGCTTTTGCCGCATGTGCCAGCCCCGATAAGGGTAATCCCGATAAAACAGACGCGCCCGTAAGCTCGGGAGCCGCGGGGGAAACCACGGTAGCGTCCACCGCAGACGTTAACGGATATATCAAGGATGACCTTCCCGAAAAACTGAACTTCGGCGGAGACGAAATCTGGTACCTCTACGACGATAAGGTACAGATGAAGGAATTCTTTGTTGAAGAGGAAAACGGTGAAACCGTTAACGATTCAATCTGGAAGAGAAACTCTTCCGTTGAGGAAAGACTCAACGTAACACTCAAATTCGAGGGTGTCAACGGCAACGACGGCAACCAGACCGTTTATTGCAAGGCCGCTCAGACGGACTCCGATTCCGGCGACAACCAGTTCGTAATTTACGGAGCTTACAGCCGTACGATTCCTCTGCTTTCGATGCAGGGCTTCCTTCAGGACCTTTACGATATAGACTATATAAATATCGACAAGCCCTGGTGGCCGTCTTCTCTCACAAGCGAGCTTACCATTAACAACAAGCTTCTCATGTGCACGGGTGACATCTCTCCCACAGTACTCTGGTTTATGTGCGGCATATTCTATAACAAGGATATGTGGAACGAAAACGGCTTCGGATATACTCTTGAAGATACCGTTAACAGCGGTGAATGGACTCTCGACAAGTTCATTGAGATTATCAAGGACTTTTACAAGGACGACGGTGACGGCAAAATCAACGAAAACGACATATTCGGTTATGCCTCCTACAACGCCTGCGTCGACGCATTCTTAAACTATGCCGGTGTCGTAGCAATAGTCAAAGACGCTGAAGGAAATCTCGTACCGAACGATGACTTTGCCGGTGAAAGAACCGATACAATCGTTACGAAGCTCGGTCAGATCGCTACAACCGCTACCTTCCATCAGTCTTCGACAGAGAAGAACGAGAGAAACCTCTTCTACAATTCTCACGCCCTCTTCCTTTGCGACGGAACTCTTGCCATAACCAACTACAAGAACGCCGAGGGAGTAAGCTTCACTTACGGCCTCATTCCCGGTCCCAAGTTCGATGCCGACCAGGAAAAATACGTTACCAACATGAGATATCCCTATCAGATGTACGCTCTGAACTCCAGAAGCAAGATAGTCTCTGAGGGTGCCGCGGTTCTCGAGGCTCAGGCTTCCGCCGGATACCGCTCCGTAACCCCCATTATCTTTGAGGTAACCATGAAGTCCAGATACGCTCACGACAGCGAGGTATCAAAGATGTATGATATTCTCCGTGAAGGCGTATGCTTCGATCTCGGTAGAATTTACAATTATTCCATCAACAATTTCTATCCGACCTTCAGAAATAAGATTTTTGACGGCGGAACAGGCTGGACTCAGTCAGCCAAGACTACAGCGAAGACCGTTAAAAAGCAGCTCGATGCCGTAATGGAAATCTATACTGCAGGCTGATTATTATTAGGACACGGCGGTATCGCAGGCCTTTATGCTGCAGCTGCCCCCCAAAAAACACACGCCGACGGAAAAATCCGTCGGCGTGTGTTTTTGATTATGGTGGAGGCGGAGGGAATCGAACCCTCGTCCGAAAACCTCTCGGTACAGCTTTCTCCGTGCGCATACGGTCGCTTGAATTTCCCCTTTACGTCAGGCAGCCGTCAGACCGGCATATCGGGTATCCTTTTTATGCGTGATTGCTTCAAAGGCTAACGGGCAATGCACGTTCATCGCTAATCGACGCCGTACTCCGGGGCCGCGATAATCCCCGGGACGACGGGCGGCACCTCAGTGCCGCATCACCGCCTAATTAGGCAGCAAGAGCAGTGTTATCTGCGTTTAAATTTAAGGTGAACAGTTTAAAGAGCTGCCCGGCTCTGCACGCTTACCGTATCTTGAAATCCCCGTCGAAACCTTTACGCCCCCGTAAAGATGTGGAGAAAACCGAAGTCAGTCGTATTTGCCGTTTGATTTCTCGTAGCGATCAGCCTCGCGCTCCTGCATACGTTTTGCATCCGCAGCACGCTTGTCATAGAGCTTTTTACCCTTGCAGAGTCCGACCTCGACCTTAACCTTTGAATCCTTAAAGTACAGAGAGAGGGGAATAAGTGTCAGACCCTTTTGGGTTACGGCAGAAAAGAGCTTAAGAATCTCGGCTCTGTGCATAAGAAGCTTGCGGTCGCGCAAAGAATCCCTGTTATAAATATTGCCTTTTTCATAGGGGCTGATATGCATTCCGTGTACAAACAACTCACCCTTATATACAGAGCAATAGCTGTCGCCGAGATTGACGTGGCCCGCTCTTATGCTTTTAACTTCGGTGCCGGAAAGAGAAATCCCGGCTTCGTAACGTTCTTCCACAAAATATTCGTGGAAGGCCTGCCTGTTGGCAGTTATGACTTTAATACCTCTGGCTTTAGGCACCGCGATGTCTCCTTTCGGTGAAATTTCGGAAAATTATATCATAAAAGAGAATAATTGTCAAGTATTTGGAGAAAAAACTTGATATATTTGCGCAAAACTTAAATGTATTTTGCTTCCTTCCTGAAAAATCCTCTGTTTTCGAATAATAAGCAGAGAAAAAAGCAATATACCACCACGCTTAGAATACGGGTCCCGTCAGAGTTGATTTGTTCTTAACCGAACAAGTGCCAAAGAGGCAACGGAATTCATGAAGTAAAGTCTTGATGTATAGTAATATGTTGAAGCCCAAAAAAAGGAGATGCCGATTAAGACTCGCAGTCCCCGGCATCTCCTTACATGAAATTAACGAAATCAGGCAAGCTTGGATACGATATCCTCGGTCCAGGCGGCTACGGCAGCTTTTTCGTCGTCCTTGAGTCCGCCGGCAAACAGACCGCACTTTATGAAGAGAGGCTCTCCGACAACATTTGTTCCGGCCTCTTTGAGGATTGAAGCGGCCTTTTCGGCAGAGGCTGCATCACCGTCGATAACAAGAGCAACGTTAGCGGCTCTGGCCTTGGTGAGCTCTCTGAGGAAGAGTCTGAGTCCGTCAGGCATATCGCCCTTAAGAGAAAGTCCGAGAATTACGATGCGCTCCTTGTCGCAGGAATATGCGGGCGGGATAACATCGACAGAGTTGATCTGAAGCTCGTACTTAGCCTTGATAAACTGACCGATCTCAGCAATCTTTTTTTTCTTGGAAGCGTAAAGATAACGCATTTTAATAGCCATTTTAAGATCCTCCGAAGGGATTATTTTAATATATACATATTATACCAAAAAAACAGCCAATAATCAAACAGTTTTTTCAGAAAATGCAAAAAAAGCTGATTAGAGGCAAATGAAGGCAAAATCGCCCTTAAAAACCGGTATACTTCTTTTGTTCTTTGCACAAAATTTGCATTTTGCGCAAAGAACAAAATGTCTCACTCAATGATTACGAGCCTGTCTTATACACTGTCAGGAAGTCGATTTCGCCCTTCCCCTCGCGGACTGATACGCAGACATACTCCTTGCGGACGCAGTTGGAGCCCATATCGTTTCTGAAGGTACCGTTGTTCATTCTTATTTTGTATTCCACCCAGAACGCCCTGGTTTCACCCGTATTCGGAAATGCACCGTCCGGCTCACCGTCATATGATATCACAATATCATAAAGCTTCTGAGGAGCCACCTTATCCTTGAGTTTTCCGCCGTTCTTTAAATAATAATCGGAAAAGCACGAATTTACGCCTTCCGTGTCGCCTCTGATTGCCGACATTAGAAAATCTGTTACGGTTCGGACACATGTTCTATAGCTTTCCGAGACTTCATCGAGAGTGTCTGTATCGTATGCATATTTTGTTCCGTAGGACGGATCCTCAAAATAGAAATTTCTGTCGAGATCGATATATCCGGTATCCTTTTCAATGTCTTCATCATAATCCGGCGCGAAAAAAATAATGTGTGACGGCTTGTCTTTTTCTTTATCGGCTTCGATTTTTTTCTTTATTGCATTTCCCACGGCTGTTATTCCGTAATAAAGGATGATAAACGCAAGACCTATCGCAGCCGCAGTGATCACTATTCTCTTGTTTCTGGTTTTCGGATCCTTGTTTTTCTTTTCTTTTTTGCTGTCCTTATCGGCAGAGGCTTGCAGAATTCTTTCCGCTTCTTCCCTGCTTATTGCGTTATCGGCTTCGGTTTCATTGCTTTCCGAGGCCTTTTTTGCTTCCGTTTTTTCGTTATCCACCCTGACTTTATATTTTTTAAGCTTTGACGACATATGTTATGACCTTTCTTTTTGTGTTTTTCTGATTTGATTCAAACGACTTTAATCTGATACAGGAAGAATGCTCTTTTCGGGAATCACTTATTCACAAGAACAACGAATCCACTTCAAAGCACAGAAGCTTTGCGGACATAAAATAATCCGCCGTATCTTTATTGCGTCCGTATCGTTTTTACAATCTCTATTGTATCATAATTCTTTCCGGAAATCAATTCTTTTTTGCTTTTGCAAAAAAATTCAGCTCTTTGTTTGTATTATGATTACTTAAGGCCCTTGATATTTAGCTGATTTTTCTTTCACATATTTTATATCGTCACAGTATTGTTTTTTTCCGGCAAACACATGTATTTTTACATCAATTTCACTTTTTTATTGATATTTTATATATTTTGTGGTATAATCTATTAGTTATAATTTATTATGTCGTTCTGTACACTGTTCTGAACCCGACGAGAGGAGGTTGTGACCGATATGAATGACGAAACGAATAATAAACATACTGATTCTTACACCGATATAGAAAGTATATCAGCCGATGATAAAGAAAAATCCGACGTTGAACCGATAACAGGCGAAGAAAAAACGGACTCCGACATGACCCCTGATTCCGGGGATACCCACGAAGCCCCTGCATCGAAGCCGCCGCTTGCCGTAAGCATTTACGATATTTTCGAAACCGTTGCTTTTTCGGTTGCAATTGTATTCATATGCTTTACTTTTCTCTTCAGAATCTGCATCGTCGACGGTCAGTCGATGGAAAACACGCTGTACAACGGAGAAAAGCTGCTGGTTTCGCAGCTCTTCGGAGCACCGGAGCGCGGCGATATCATCGTCTTTCATGAAACCGGCTACTTCAAGGAGCCCCTTGTCAAGAGAGTCATTGCGACGGAAAACGAATGGATCGATATAAAGCCGGAGGCCGGTGGAAAGCTCACCGTAACAGTATACGATTCCGAAATGAAGAATCCTGTTGTCCTAACAGAGGACTATGCCGAATATAAAACGGGCTACGGCTATTCGCCGGAAACCTACAAGAGCTTCCCTAAGCAGGTGCCCGCGGGCTGCCTGTTCGTAATGGGAGACAACAGAAACAACTCCTCAGACAGCCGTTCGTCGCTCGTCGGTTTCGTGGATTCAAGACGCGTGCTCGGCAAGGTAATCGTGAGAATACTGCCGGTATCGAGATTCGGCACGGTGGACTGACATGCCGACGGATATTATACAGTGGTTCCCGGGCCATATGGCCAAAACCCGCCGTCTGATTTCGGAAAAGCTCAGTCTTGTCGATGCCGTATTCGATCTCCGTGACGCAAGAATACCTTTCAGCTCCGCAAATCCCGAAATCGAAAAGCTGACGGCCGGCAAGCCGAGACTCATAATACTCAACAAAGCGTCACTCTGCGACAGAGACAAGCTTTCCTTGTGGATAGAAAAATACAGGAATACCGGAGTACGCTGCATAGCCGCCGACTGTATGACAGGCGAGGGTTTTTCAAAGCTTAAGGATGAGCTTGCTTTTCTTTGCTCCGATAAGCTTCAGCGATACGCGGAAAAAGGAATGTCGAGAAAGCTGAAGGTTATGGTTCTCGGAATTCCGAACGTAGGCAAATCCTCTCTTATCAACAGGCTTGCCGGCGGAAACAAGGCCAAGGTCGAAAACCGCCCCGGAGTTACCCGTGAACCTCAGTGGTTCCCGACTCCGTACGGCTTTGACATGATGGATATGCCCGGAGTTCTCTGGCCTAAATTCGACAGCCGTACAGTTGCCGAAAACCTTGCGATTTCCGGCGCCATAAAGAACGATGTTTTCGACATGGAAACGGTTGCCCTCGCGCTCATCGGAAGACTTCGCCGCATGTATCCGGAGCTTTTGGCCGCAAGATACAAACTCGGTGCCGATGACGACTTCGGCGGTATCGAGGATATCGGTATTTACGAGGCTGCAGCCCGCTCGAGGGGGATGCTGCTCAAGGGCGGCGAAGTGGATTACGAGCGCTTTGCCGGAACAATCATCGATGAATTCAGAAATGCAAAAATCGGGAAAATCACACTTGACACCATCTGATAAAATGCTTGGATATGAATATGAGCTTGAAGCTCAGAACGAAGGCTACGGCACCGTCTGCGGTATAGATGAGGCCGGAAGAGGCCCCTTGTGCGGTCCAGTGGTTGCTGCGGCCTGCATACTTCCCTGCGGACTTGTCATACCGGAGCTTAACGATTCTAAAAAGCTTACGGAAAAAATGCGCGAAGAGCTGTTTGATGTAATCAGACGTGAAGCGGTAGCATATTGCGTGGCCGAGGCCTCGGTTGAGGAAATCGACAGTCTCAATATTCTTGAGGCAACGCTGCTCGCCATGCGAAGAGCCGTCGCGGGACTCACCGTAAGCCCCGACTATCTGCTTGTCGACGGAAACGTTTACAGGGATTTCCCGCTCCCGGGAAGATGCGTCATTGGCGGAGACGCAAAATCGCCGTCGATAGCTGCGGCATCGATACTAGCAAAGGTAACAAGAGACAGAATGTGCCTTGAACTCGATGCGTTATATCCCGGATATGGGATCGCAAAGCATAAGGGATACGGAACACCCGCACACAAGGAAGCCTTAAGACGCCTGGGCCCCACTCCCATACACAGAAAGAAATTCATACGCTTTCTCGACAGTGAGGTGTGAAAATTAACAATCGAAAAAACAAATACAGCTACAGAAATCTTTCGCTCTCAAGAGTGTCAAAGCCAGAACAACCCTCCGCGGTTCTGAATCAGCGGCAGCTCGGAACAGTCGGCCGTGCAGGCGAGGATGCCGCAGCCTGTTATCTTCTTGAGAACGGATATACAATTGTCTCCAGAAACGTAAGATACGGACGGAAGGAGCTTGATATCATCGCCGAGGATGAAGCTCACATCGTGTTTGTCGAGGTAAAGACGCGCACGGTTCCGGATAATATCGGAATGAGCAGGTTCGGTGCTCCGTCGGCCTCCGTAGATGCGGATAAAAGACACAATCTCATCGAAACCGCAAGATGCTGGCTGTCGGATAATCCGAGGCCCGGACTCTTCCCGCGCATGGACGTTATCGAGGTCCTTATGAAAAAGCGCACGGGGACTGATAATCAGAGGCCGTATGACTCCGGGTCAAATCCGGTCAGTCCGAAATCTGAATCCGATAATGCGGCAGACAGCTTTGAAACTGTATCGTTACTCCATATCAAGAACGCATTCGGAATTAATTATTGAGTTTTTTTGCCGAAAGAGGTACGAAATGATAAAATACTACAGCACAAGAGATATAAATAAGGTGAACGGTGTATGCTCCGCTCAGGCCATAAAGCAGGGCCTTGCGGCTGACGGAGGTCTCTTCATCCCCGAGACAATTCCTGCCGTTGACTCTGCATTCATATCAAAGCTAGTCGGTCTTTCCTATACCGACAGAGCCACCGAGGTTCTTTCGCTTTTTCTAGAGGACTATACCCGAAAAGAGCTTAAGGACTGCTGTGAAGCGGCTTATTCTCCGCTTTCCTTCCCCGGAGGAGCTGCTCCTCTTAAAAAGATCAATGACAGTATCTACTCCCTCGAGCTCTGGCACGGTCCGACCTGTGCCTTCAAGGATATGGCTCTTCAGCTCATGCCGAGACTCCTTTCCCTGGCACTTAAGAAGACCGGCGAAAAGCGCACGGCACTTATTCTCGTCGCAACCTCCGGTGACACCGGAAAGGCCGCTCTAGAGGGCTACAGAGACGTTGACGGAATAAAGATTCAGGTATACTATCCCGCTTACGGCGTAAGCCGCGTACAGAAGCTTCAGATGATCACCCAGAGCGGCGCCAATGTTGACGTATGCGGAATAAACGGAAACTTTGACGATGCCCAGAACGGCGTCAAGGCCATTTTCGCAGATGAGAAGGTTGCGGCAGAGCTTAACAAAAAGGGGTATTTCCTCTCCTCCGCCAACTCAATCAACTGGGGCAGACTTGTTCCTCAGATTGTTTACTATTTCTCCGCTTACTGCGATCTCATCGCTGCCGGAGACATTAAGAACGGCGATAAAATCAACATCTGCGTTCCTACCGGAAACTTCGGCAATATATTTGCGGGTTATATAGCATACAGAATGGGTCTTCCCGTAGGAAGATTCATCTGTGCCTCCAACCGCAACAATGTCCTCACCGATTTTCTTGATACCGGAGTGTATGACAGGAACCGTCCCTTCTACCAGACAACATCTCCTTCAATGGATATTCTTATTTCCTCCAACCTTGAGCGTCTTCTTTATCTCGCCGCAGGCCCCGAAAAGACTGCTTCCTATATGCAGCAGCAGAAGGAAAAGGGCGTATACAGCGTCGAGCCTGAGGTTTTCGCACACGTTACCGAGATGTTCACGGGTCTCTG
>JAKSPQ010000042.1 GCA_024404665.1 Clostridia bacterium | reverse complement strand
GAAGTCGATGACGTTTCTGACGGTTCCCGTGAGAATCATGCCCTCCTTTAAGGAGTTCATGTCAAGGATGTCGTCGCGGAGGACGGGGGCGTCAAAGCTGTCGCGGACATCGCGTCCGGGCTTTTCAAGCTCGGCGACGATATCGTCGAGAGTTGGAATGCCTATTCCGAGCTCCTCGGAAAGAGCGGCCTTTCCTGCCTTTGCGACCCTGTTTCCGAGAAGCGCAAGTCCGCCCGCGCGGATTTCCGATTCCTCGTATCCGAACTTCTTAAGAAGCTCTCTTGCGGCTCCGTAGGACTCGGGGTGAACGCCGGTCGAGTCAAGAACCTCGTCCGAGCCCGACACTCTTAAGAAGCCCGCGCACTGCTGGAACGCCTTGGCTCCGAGCTTCGGGACCGTTAAGAGCTCTGCTCTGGATTCGAATTCGCCGGTCTCTTCCCTGTATTTGACAATGTTCTTTGCAACGGTCGTGCTTATTCCGGATACGTAGGAAAGCAGCGAGTAGGAAGCGGTATTCAGGTCTATTCCGACCGAGTTTACGCAGTCCTCAACCACTCCGGTGAGCGATTCCTCGAGTCTTGCCTGCTTCATATCGTGCTGATACTGTCCGACTCCTATTGCCTTGGGCTCGATTTTTACGAGCTCGGCCAGAGGATCCTGAAGTCTGCGCGCTATCGAAACGGCCGAACGCTGGGTTACGTCGAAGTCCGGGAATTCCTCGGCTCCGAGCTTGGAGGCGGAATAAACGGATGCGCCGGCCTCGCTGACTATGATATACTTGCAGTTCAGATTTTTTTCCTTCAGAAGGCCCGCGATGAAGATCTCGCTTTCCTTGGATGCGGTTCCGTTGCCTATTGCGATGACGTCGATTCCGTAGCGTCTTATGAGCTTTTCAACCACAGCGCCGCTCTCTTTGATCTTTTCCTGCGGCTTTGTGGGGTAAATAACCGCGGTATCGATGACCTTTCCGGTCTTGTCGACAACGCCGAGCTTGCATCCGGTTCTGTAGCCGGGGTCAAAGCCCATAACGGTCTTGCCTCTGAGGGGAGGCTGCATGAGAAGATGCTTGAGATTGTCGCCGAAAAGCTTTATCGCGCCTTCTCCTGCGATATCCGTAAGATCGTTTCTTATCTCGCGCTCGACGGCGGGAGCAATAAGCCTCTGGTAGCTGTCCTCGATGGCGGCAACCATATACTTCTTTGCGGGAGACGCGGGATTTATAACGAATTTCTGATACAGATAATTGTTTGCGATTTCGATTCCGGGGTCAACCGTAACCTTCAGGAACTCCTCCTTCTCGCCGCGGTTGATGGCGAGCACTCTGTGAGGAAGAATCTTCTTGATTTTTTCGGAAAAATCATAATACTGCTCATATACGGACTGCTCGTCCTTTGTGGCCTTGACGACGACGGAGCCGTATTCGTTCGTAAGGGTTCTGACCGACTTGCGGCAGGAAGCGTCGTCCGAGATATCCTCGGCGATGATGTCCATGGCGCCCGCAAGAGCCGCTGCGGCATCGGCAACGCCCTTCTCCTCGCTGACAAATGTCTCTGCGGTCTCCTCAATGGAGGGCTCATAGCTGTCCTGCTGGGCAAAAATCAGCTTTGCGAGCTCCTCGAGGCCCCTTTCTCTCGCGACCGACGCGCGCGTTTTGCGCTTGGGTCTGAAGGGCCGGTATATATCGTCGACCTCGGTCATTGTGGATGCGGCATCGATGGCTGCGGAAATCTCGGGAGTGAGCTTTCCCTGTGCGTCGATGAGGGCCTTTACCTCCTCGCGGCGCTTCTGAATTCCGCGGAGGTACGTGAGTCTGTCGTTGAGGTCTCGGAGGACGGTATCGTCAAGTGAGCCCGTAACCTCTTTGCGGTATCTGGCGATGAAGGGAATCGTGTTGCCTTCGTCTATGAGCGCAACGGTCTTTACGACCTGGTCTTCCTTAAGCCCCAATTCTCCTGCCAGGATTTGTTCGATTGTCATGCTTTTTTTCTCCGCCGGACGTTCGGCGGATTTCTCCTTTACAGCTGCCCGCCGTATTTAATAACGGGCTTTTCTTAATAAACTGCGTAAACTTACGCATTGTAATTGTTTTATATTATACCACTAATTTCCCGATTTGTAAATATTTGTTTTCCCCGCTGTCTGACTGACATCTGAAGGGTTATCCGTATTCCCCCGGATGACCGGCGTGTCAGGCTCCCCACACAAGCATATAGTCATTCACCCAACCATATTTATTTGAAATATATTTGAATTCACTATAATCGAATGACAAGCGTTGACGGTTTAGTTGAGAAATGCCTTCCGTAATGAATTGAACCCGAATCATCCTGTTATGTTTATCAATTTTCTCCGAAAAGATGAAATAAATCGTTTTTTTGCTTTACTAATATAAGAAAATATGATAAAATAATATATAATGCCGTTATGCGGCTTAAGCATGACCGCATATAGGCTGACCAAACAGATTATTAATTTCAAACGGATTTCCGGCAACTCCAGACCGGGAATCATAAGAGGAGGCACTCATGGGTTTCAAACTTGACTACCATAAGTCAAACAAGATCCTTCACCTCGGCTGCGAGGAACCCCGCGCATATTTCATCCCCGCCGACTGCGAACAGGATGCCGCGAGCGAAATAAGAACCGCTTCGTCAAGGCTCCTTTCACTCAACGGCGAGTGGAAATTCATCTTCAATCCCACCCCGGACGATATTCCGGACTTCTTAAGTCCCGATTTCAATCCCGCGGATGCGGAAAACATGACCGTCCCGAGAAGCTGGCAGACGGTTCCCGGCCACGATACGCCGAACTACACCAATGTTAATTACCCCTTCCCGGCGGATCCCCCGCATGTTCCCGACGACAATCCCTCCGCTCTCTATTTCAGGGAATTCACCGTAAACGGAGCATATAAGGACGACAGAAAAATTTATATCAACTTTGAAGGAGTGGACTCCTGCTTCTATCTCTGGATCAACAACATGTTCGTCGGATACAGCCAGGTAAGCCATATGACTTCCGAATTCGATGTCACCGATTTTGTCCACACCGGCCGCAACCGGATCAAGGTGCTCGTATTCAAATGGTGCGACGGCTCCTATCTCGAGGACCAGGACAAATACCGTTATTCCGGAATCTTCCGCGATGTCTACCTTCTCTCCAGAGACCCCGTCCACATCAGCGATATCTATCTCAAGCCCGAGCTCAACGCGACCTATTCTCAGGGCGTCATCGGCGTAGAGCTTAAGCTCACGGGCTCCGCCGAGGTTTCCCTGAAGCTCAAGGGGCCCTCAGGCCTTGAGGAATCCTCAGTATCCGCCGTCATCGACGGAAAAGGCGAGCTCGAGCTTCTCGTCGCAAGTCCCGCTCTCTGGTGCGACGAGGACCCGAAGCTTTACACTCTCACGGTTTCCTGCGGCAGCGAGTTCATCGTCCTTCATCCCGGCTTCTGCCATACCGTTATCAGAAACAAGGTTATATACATTAACGGAAAGAAAGTCAAGGCGCGCGGCGTAAACCGTCACGACAGCCATCCGATTCTCGGCTCGGCGACTCCCTTCGATCATATGCTTGAGGACCTTCTCATTCTGAAGCGTCACAATGTCAACATGATCAGAACGAGCCATTATCCCAACGATCCGAGACTTCCCGGCCTCTGCGACCGTCTCGGTATCTTCCTCTGCGACGAAACAGACCTTGAAACCCACGGCATGCAGCGCGTCGGCGACTGGGATTTCTTTGTCCGCGAGCCCGCATGGACCGAATCTCTCGTAGACAGAGTTCAGAGAATGTTCGAGCGCGACAAGAACCACGCGTCGATCATCTTCTGGTCTCTCGGCAACGAGTCCGGCATGGGCGACAATCAGCGCGTCATGTCCGAGTACATCAAGTCACGCAAGCCCTCCGCCATCGTACACTGCGAGGACGTATCCCGCAGACTGCACCACTTCAACAAGGAAACTCACAAATACGAAAGCGAGGAAGAAGCGGCACACGTTGACGTCGAAAGCCGTATGTTCCCCACTCTCGAGGAATCCCTCGAATACATCACCAATAAGAAATTCACAAAGCCCTTCTATCTCTGCGAATACAGCCATGCAATGGGCAACGGACCCGGCTGCCTCAAGCAGTACTGGGATCTCATCCGCGCCCACGACGAATTCTTCGGCGGCTGCGTTTGGGAGTTCCTTGACCACTCCGCGGCCATCGGCGACGACGTCTACAACGATCCACACTACACCTACGGCGGCGACTTCGGCGACTTCCCGAACGACGGCAACTTCTGCGTCGACGGTCTCGTATATCCCGACAGACGTCCGCACACCGGTCTTCTTGAATACAAGCAGGTAATCGCCCCCTTCGCCATCGACGAAATCGCCTTCAATGACGGCAAGCTCTCCTTCCGCGTTCATTCCAGACGCTACTACACTTCTCTCGAGGACCTCTCCCTTGACTGGAAAATCGAGATAAACGGCAAGGCCGTATACAGCGGCAACATAGATTCTCTTAAGGTTCCCGCTCAGAAATCCAGAAAATACTCTGTCGATGTTCCCGGTGCCATCTCCGGCCGCTGCTACGCAACCTTCAGCGTAAAGCAGCGCTTCGCAACCGAATGGGCCGATGCCGGCTATGAGGTCGGCTTTGCTCAGGGCAAGCTCGAGACCGAGCGCAGGCTCTACAACATCGCAGAGGGCATGAGACCCATGAGCAACATCTCCGTAAGGGACGATGACAGCGCCTTCGTCTTTGTCACCGACAGATGCAGCTACACGCTTTCCAAGAAGAGCGGCCTCATTGTGTCGATTATCGGCGACGGCAAGGAAATGCTTGCATCTCCCGTAACTCCCACCGTATGGCGCGCGCCTACGGACAACGACAGAAGAATAAAGAACGACTGGTACGGAGCAGGCTATAACAGAACGAAGGTCAAATGCTACTCGGTGGAAATCACCTCCGCAGGCAACAAGACAGCCTCCGCTCACGTATCGATTTCACTCGGCGCCGCGCTATTAAGACCCGTTCTCTTTGCCGAAATCGATTACACCTTCTTTGCCGAAGGCGGAGTCAGAACACAGATGAACGTAAAGGTACGCGAAGGTCAGCCCGTTCTTCCCCGCTTCGGCGTGGAATTCCTCATGCCCGAGGGCTCGGAAAAGCTCAAATATTTCGGCCGCGGACCCGTTGAAAGCTACATCGACAAGAGACACGCCAGCCGCCAGGGCCTCTTTGAAATCAAGGTGGGCGATCATTTTGAGCACTATGTCAGACCTCAGGAAAACTGCGCACACACCGATACCGAATGGTGCGCCGTCACGACTCTCACTGGCCACGGTCTGCTCTGCACTGCCGAACGCAAGACGATGTCCTTCAACTGCTCTCACTTCACACCCGCTCAGCTGACCGAAACACGCCACGACTACGAGCTCGTTCCCATGAAGAAGACCTGCGTAAATCTCGATTTCAGACATGCCGGCATAGGCTCAAACTCCTGCGGACCTTCCCTGGCCCCCGAGTTCCGTCTCTCCGAGACCGAGTTTAAGTTCTCCTTCAGACTCCTGCCGATGAACATCAACGATGTGGATCCGTTTGCGGAGGCAGACAGGGTCTAAAGGCTTAATAAACAATCGGAGATTGTTTATTAAGCCGCGACATCTGCGGCGGAGACGGAACGTCTCCGTTTTGCCTCTTGGCAAAATCCCCGCAGAGTCGACTGTTCCTTGTTTTTTTGGGATTCACCCGCGACGTCTGCGGCGGAGACGGAGCGTCTCCGTTTTGCCTCTTGGCAAAATCCCCGCAGAGTCGGCTGTTTTTTGTTTTTGCTGCGGTTAACCCACGACGTCTGCGGCGGAGACGGAGCGTCTCCGTTTTGCCTGACGGCAAAATCCCCGCAGAGTCGGCTGTTCCTTGTTTTTGCTGCGGTTAACCCGCGACATCTGCGGCAATCCAGGAAAAAACGGCCCCCGAAAGCATTTCGGGGTGCCGTTTTGTTTTTCTATTCTTATGCAGCCGTTGTTCTCTGCGATAACAAATCATTACAGTTCGATATTTTTCACGGAACAGGGACTAAAATCGCAGCCGGTACAGACCGCGGGTAGAACAGTATATTCAATACCGTGACTTACAGTGTGTCCTCCGGGATGATAGTGTCCGCAGACAGACTTTATATCAAGCCTCTCCGAGTGCCTTTCAAGCACGGCTCTGATTATCTCCGCATTTCTTATCATGTGTCTCGCCTCTCCGCCCGGCATTATGAGCTGATGGGAAAAAACATACACGGCAGCTCCGTCGGGAAGCTTCCCGAGGTCCGATTCCAGCCTTATAAGCCGCTCCTCCGGGAGCACACTGTTTTTCCAGTCCGGCTTATTGCCGTCAGCGAAATACCTCACCGTGTTATTTTCCTCGCACCCCGCCTCTCCCGGCGCGTCACCCCCGCCTGACATTTTCACGGAATAGCAGGCGTCCAGGAACATCGCAGTAACACCGCCGAGCTTCATAACCGGATCCGGCGTTTTAAAGCCCGAAAAGCGGATAAAGTCCGCATCGTTCATCGTGTAGAGGTCGTGGTTTCCCGGAAGGCACAGAAACGGCAGACCGGAATCCGATATTATTTCGGCTACCCTTAAAAGCGATCGGGCTGCTTCGTCGGCAGAGGCTCCGTCGGTTATATCGCCGAGGCACAGAAGAAGCTCCGAGCCTGCGTTTTTTGCGTCCGCGACTATCCTCTCAAGCTTTGAAAAAGACAGAGACGGATATCTGTCCCCGCAGGTCAGCACGGCTTCTCCTGCATGAAGATCCGAGAAAACCGTAATCCTCATGCTTTGTGCTTTTCTCTGATTTCTTTTATGCTCTTTACCGGAATCTGAGCGATGATTACGGCAGTGAACACTATCGCGCTTCCGATGAGCTCAAGTCCGCTCATCTTCTTGTTCACGAGTATCCAGCCGAAAAGGGCCGAGAACACTGACTCGAGCGACATGATCATGGATGCCGCAACGGGCGGGCAGTCTCTCTGTCCGAGAATCTGGAAGGTATAGCCGACGGCTCCGGACATAAGACCGACGTAGAGCACGGAGAGCCAGCCTGATTTGAAGCCGGAGGCAATATCCGTAATCGACGGATGCTCGATTATCGCCATCGCAATCAGCATGAGCACCGATGTCGTAATAAACTGAACGCAGGAAAGACACACGGGATCGATGCCGGGCTTCATCGTCGAATCGACGCATGTGATCTGGAAGGAGAAAAACAGCGCACAGAGCACAAGCATGAGTTCGCCTGTGCCGAAGCTCAGGTCCATTCCTCCGCAGATGAGGAAGAGTCCCAGCGTGCCTATGGCTACGCAGGGCCATACCGTCCACTGGGGGATTTTTTTAAGCAGCAGACCCACAAGAGGCACAAGGATTATATATAATGAAGTTATGAAGCCGGATTTTCCGGGCGATGCCGTATATTTGATGCCCAGCTGCTGTGTTGCGCTGGCAAGGAAAAGGAAAAAGCCGCAGAGTACGCCGCCGATGACGGTTCTCTTGAGATTTTTTCCGCGCATGGCGTCCCGGTTTCCCGTCAGCTTCACCGAAACGAAGGCCGCGGGAATGAGTGCGATTCCCGCCAAAATCATTCTGAGGGCGTTGAAGGTAAAAGGGCCGAAGTATTTCATGCCCTCGTCCTGACCGACAAATGCGGCTCCCCAGATCATTGCTCCGAGCAGCAGAATGATGCTGCCCCTGATTTGTTTTTTCATTGTTTTTCCGCCTTTTTGCTGAAAAAATTGAATATCGGAGATGTCCCGCCCGTTCTGCGGCTGAGCTCTCCGTTTTTTATTTAATCATCATTTGTAGCGGCCGCCGTATGCGTCTCAGGCATCGCGGCCTATATGTTACCGGGATATCAGAACTCGACTGTAAGTCCGTCGTAGGCCGCGTTCATGCCGAGAGCCACGGCTTCCTTTTCCAGTTCTGGGTGATTTTTGTGAAGAAGATGGCCTATATGAGAAATGTAAATTTTCGCGCCGTCCGCAAGCTTCCCCCGGGTTCTCAGCAATTCCGTCATTTCGGCGCACTGATCTATGTCCATATGCGCCTTTGTAATCCTCTCTCCTCTGCCGAGATTGCAGTCGAGGGAAACAAAGCTCAGCTTTACGTCAAGAGAATTCAGATATTCCCGGGTTTCGGGCAGAAATTCTCCGGTATCGTGAGCCCACAGCAGCGCCTTTCCGTCCTTTTCGATGACATAATTCAGAGCGCAGATATTCATGGCGTGGTTTGCTCTCAGAGGATGAACCGTATATCCCGCAATGTTCACGGGCACAAAGGGCTCAAGATCGTGCAGTATTACCTCGTAATCGGAGGTTTTGACTCTAGTTCCCTTTCTGTATGCCTCTTCCCAGTTATTCAGAGTGGTTCTTACGCCGCTTCCGGACTTTTCGCTTGCCCAGATTTCGATGGGATGACCGAGCTTCTGAGGCCTCGAGAAGATGTCCGCGGAAAGGAAATGGTCGTGATGCGAATGCGTTACGAGTATGTGCGGCACGGAACGCATATCGAGGCCGCCCCATACGCAATGAGCATAAGCGTCAACCGGGAAATCTATGGATATTATGCCGTCGAGAACCGCCTGAGATCTCGATCTGACATTTTTTCCTCTCTCGCGTCTGGCATTCTCGCACACATCGCACCCGCAGAAAATCTCCGGAATTCCGGCTCCCCCGCCGGTTCCGTAATACGTTATCTTCATATCATTCTCCGTTTTTCGCACTTTGCGTTATGGAAGACAGGTTACCCCTACGTGACAGTTAGCCCGTCATATCTCCTGCCGAAATATTCTGAGAAAAAAACCGGTATCATTTTCACGCAATCATGCGCAGCTCTGTCTTCAGGCAACGAATACCGTCTAACTGATTCTGATATCTTGACCAGCAAGCAGACTGATGAAATAAAGCAATTGTTCAACCGTACATAATATTATATCACTTTTTTTGAATAAAGCAAGAAAAAAACAGAAACGACAGAAACAACGTATCTTTTCCGGCTCGTACGTTTCCGTGAAGGAGCATTTCGTCGGTTGTCCGTCAGTGGGACCCGATATCTATGGAACGGCGGCTTTCAGGTCTCACATGGGTTGTAACACTACAACGTTTTTCGCAGGATTCATTTTTCGCACTTGCTTTTTTCCCCGTACTGTGGTATAATTTGACACTGGTTATCAGACGTGAGAAAATCCGCCGCGGATTCCGCAAAGACATTTATTTATAAAGACAGCCAAAGCGGTCAAAGCAGCAATTATTATTGAATAACATATCATATTCAGCACCAGAAAACCATACTTTTCGGAGTATATAAGGTGCGACAAAGAGGTAAACACATGGAAACCAACAACAAAAAATGGGTTGCCGGCTGGGGCACGGCAATCACGGTCATGGCTCAGAACCATGCCGACTACATTAAGGACCAGACCTTCAGATACGTAATTTTTCCGACCGTCGACGGAGAAGGTCTGAGACTTCACTTTTCCAACAAATTCGGCAGAGAGGACGCCGTCATCACAAAGGTTTTCGTAGCCAAGCGTGCGGAAGGCGAATACATCAAGCCCGAGACCAACGTTCAGGTTACCTTCGGCGGCGAGGCTGCCTGCCGTCTCCCCGCCGGCGGAAGCGCAGTTTCCGATGAGATTCCCTTCTCCTTCACTGCGGGAGAGGAATTTGCCGTCTCCATGTATTTCGGAGAGCTGACCGAGCTCTATACAGCCCACTCAAACAACGGCTACTATATCAAAAAGTATTACGGCAAGGGCGACTGGGCAGAAAAAGAATGCGTTCCCCTTGAGGATTACGGCGAGAACGGACCTTACGTATTCTTAAACACCATCGATTTTCTCACAGACAGCGATGTCCACGCCATCATCGCCTTCGGTGATTCCATAACCGCTCAGCCCTGGCCCGACTGCCTGGCTCACCGCATCTACGATCTCGGCATTAAGAACGTCACCGTCGTCCGCAAGGCCATCGGCGGAGGAAGAATGCTCAGAGAATACAAATACAGACTCAAAAAGCACTGGGGCGAGGCCGGAATCAAGCGCTTCGAGCAGGATATTACCCAGGCCGGCGCCGACAGAGTATTCGTTCTCCACGGAATCAACGACCTCATCCATCCCGGCGTAAACAACAGAATGTGCCGTATGGACGAGCTGCCGGACGCCGAGGAGATGATCAAGGACGGCTATATGAAATATATCGAAATCGCACACAGGCACGGCATGAAAATCTATATGTCCCCGATTCTTCCCTGCCCCCGCTGCAAAAACGACGACGGTGTCAGAGAGAAGACCAGACTTGCCGTCAACGAATGGATAAGAACCAAAGCCCCCTGCGACGGCGTCATCGACTTCGAGGCTGCCGTATGGGATCCCGATGACCACACCCTCATCTATCCCGAATACGATTCCGGAGACCATCTGCACCCCTCATTTGCGGGAGCTTCGCACATGGCGGAATCAATTCCGCTTGATATTATAAAATAATAAGCCCGGACAGTATTCCGGATAAGTAAAGGATATGTTTTAAAATGCTTCGGCTTTTTAAAACATATCCTCTTTGTTTGCCGAAAAATGCCGTTTGGCGAATTTTTCTGCCGGCCGGGCGTTTTTGGGCTTGCCGGGAGGCCATTGGCTTTGTTTTTTCACCTTCAAACATTATTCGCTGCCAATGGAAAAACACTCTTCCGATAAGACTTAGAGCTAAGGGCGAGCTTTTTGATTTCCCGAAAATATTGCTTTTTCAAACTTTTTCATTTCAAATGCCGATTGACCTGTAAGCGTTTTTATATTAAAATAATGATAAGCAGAATATTGCGAAAGCGCTTCGGTTCGAAATTACAGACCGTTTCGTAAACTATATTTTGTTAAATCCATATACTCATTACAGGAGCAAGCCAATGAAAAAACTCATCGCAGCCATTCTGTCTGCCGTTATGCTTCTTCTCTGCATCGCCGGCTGTTCGTCGCCTGTGCTTCCCTCCGATACAACAGCGCCGGAAGCAATCACCACGACAAGGGAATCCGAAGAAAGCACCGGAATAATGTCCGACATCGAAACCCTGACATTTGACGGAGCCGATTACAACATCTGGTATTCCAACAAGTCCACCTGGAGCCCCTATCCTTTGAAGGTTACTGAAGAAGAAGGCAACAACGGCGAGATTATTTATTCCTCCGGCTTCTCGAGAAATGCTTATCTTGAAGAGAAGCACAAGGTTAAGCTGAACTACACAGTTAGCGCCACCGACCCCAACAACGCTTCCTCCGGAGACCTCTCTGTCCTGAAGATACTCCAGAGCAGTGGTGATGCCGCCGATTACTCGCTTGTATTCACCGGAGCCTCCGCCGCAGCGTCCCTTGCGCTCAGCGGCTTCTACATGGATCTCAGCGATTCTAAATACATCGCACCGGAGGCCGAGTACTATGAGAAGCAGGTCAACTCACAGATTCAGCTTTACGGACATCAGTACTTCTGCTCGGGATACTATTCCGTCATGAATACCGCAGCCGTTGACGTTACTTATGTAAATTACGGCATTGTAGAGGATATCAATCACGTAACTCTTGACGATCTTTACAAGCTCGCCCTTAACCGTGAGTGGACAATAGAAAAGCTTCTCGAATACGGTAAGCCCTATGCAACCGTTGAATCCAACACGGGCGTCACCACCGACAGATACTCTCTTATCCTTTCCAACAACTACCGTCAGAACATCTTCTTCGATCTCGGCGGCAAGGTTGTCGAATACGATGCAGGCGAAAACGAGTACGTTCCCGTCATCGGCGAGCCCTCTGTCACGGAACTGCTTACAAAGATTGCCGAAATGCTCGACAAGAACAGCGGAACAGCCTTTGTTCCCAATGACCGCCATGCCGAGTTCTACCTTAATCAGTGCGCTCCGTTCATGATCGTAACCTACAACAATCTTTTAAAACTTAAGGATTCCGATTTAAAATATGCAATGCTCCCCACGCCCCTTATCGAGGCCGGACGTGACTATGTCGCATATTCAGATGCCTGGAACCTGAACTTTGCCGGCATCCCCGCTGCAACCTCTGATAAAGAAATGGCGGACTATATGTTCGAGGTCTTCATGAGAGCAAGCTACGAATACGTTTATCCCGCATATTATCAGATCTGCTTCGGAACCAGATATCAGCCCGACAGCATGGGAGCTCAGATCTTTGACATTCTCACTCACTCAAGAGTCATCGACTTCAACAACATCTACAATCTCGGCATTAATGTACAGTCTCTCATAAACGTATCCGCGGGAACGGTCTCCTCAACGGTCAAGGGCATGTCGAAAATGCTTAACACCAACCTCGGAAAGCTGAAAGCATCTTACGAAGCAATAAAGTAAGACGGCTGATATTCGCCGCCGTATCCCGGATTTTGACAGCTGTTTCCCCCGGATGCCGCCCCACGGATAATAAAAACCGAACGGATTCCGGGCGTACGTATTAAAAAAACCGACACAGGATTAAAAACCTGTGCCGGTTTTTTCCGAATTTTGCACTAATAGCAAAAAAAAGAACTTTTGCCTTGGTAGACAAAAGTTCTTTTTTTTGGCAGCGGTACTAGGATTCGAACCTAGGTAATGACGGAGTCAGAGTCCGTTGCCTTACCGCTTGGCGATACCGCTATACTGCCGTTCTGTCGAACGCATAATATTATATCAAATCTCAGGCTGATTGTCAAGAGTTATTTTTAAAAAATGCAAAAAAGTTTGCAGTCAGAATTAACGAAAGTTTGCAGTCAGAATTAACGAAAGTTCGCAGAGTTTCAGCACATGCGAAGCCGGGAAATACTCTCCGTGAAGACAGAGTATCCTTTGTCGAAAACCGAACAGTGTTCCGGAGCTCCCGGAGCAGTAATAACGCCTAAAGGCCCCCGGAACACTTGTTTTTTTATTTATTCGGGCATGGAAAGATCGACCGTAAGGCTGTCCGTAAAATGCGGAGTAAAGCCCGTGACGGCTGACGAAGGCGACTGCATATAACCGTCGAAGCCCAGGCGCAGGGCCTCCTCCTTTACGCTGTCATACTCGAAGGTCGTTACTCTTCTCTTCATATGCGAATCGTCGCCTATGTAGAAATCCGGCGTGTATTGCGCCATAAGTCCCAACACGACTCCGTCAGGCGGCACCGTCGCGGCTATTTCGCGGAGTACGTCCATTGAATCCTGCCTGCAGCCCGGCAGGACCAGATGTCTTACGAGGATGCCGCGCTTTAAGAGGCCATCGTCGTCGAACACGGGCCTTCCGAGAACGGAATACATGAAGTCCAGTGACTCCGAGGCATATTTTGCATAGTCGGGACAGCCCGAATACCGGCGGGCGATTTCGGGCGAAAAATACTTGTAGTCGGGCATGTATATGTCACAAAGCCCTATGATTCTCTCAAGCGTGGCGGGACGCTCGTATCCGCTTGAATTCCAGACCACGGGTATGTCAAGCTCGTCCCGGACGGACTCAAGAGCTTCACAGATAAGGTCCGTAAAATGAGTGGGCGTTACGAGATTTATGTTGTGGACGCCCGAATCCCTGACTTCGAGAAAAAGGCCGGCCAGACGCTCCTTGCTTATTTCCTCACCTATGCAGTCATAACTCAGCTCCCTGTTCTGGCAAAAAGCGCATTTCATCTGGCAGCCGGAGAAAAACACGGTGCCGGAGCCTAGGGTTCCGCTGATGCAGGGCTCCTCCCACATATGTCTCGACACTCTCGACACCCTGATTTTATCTCCTGCGCCGCAAAAGCCCTTCTCCGTGCTGCGGTCGGCTCCGCAGCGCCTCGGGCAGAGAAAGCACTTACTCATCGAACAGCGTTTTTACGGAAAAGCCTGCGTTGTCCGCGGAGTATGTCGGAACGTTATTCTTCATGCAGAAAGCGGCGGCAAGGCCCGCTGCCTCTCCCATGGTCATACATGTGGCCTGAACCCTGACTGATGCGAGGGCTACGGGATCCACGGAAATGCAGCGGCCGGCTACTATAAGGTTCGGATAGCCCTCCGCAACCATGGAAGCATAAGGAATATAGGAGTGGTTCTCAAGTCTTATGAGGGTCTGTCCTCCGCCCTTTCTGGCGTGGATGTCTATCGGATGGGCGCAGCCGGCAACCGGGCAGGGGTGCTCCGTTCCGTTCAGAATATCATCGGCAGTAAACGTGTATTTCCCCCTGATTCTTCTGGTTTCGCGTATTCCCGCATTGAAGGCGGATGCAGCTATGCCGCAGCCGGCAAATTCCGGATATTTTGCCTTCAGCTTATCGGTTATCATCAGCATGTCCTCGCGAAGCCTGCGCTCTGCCGCAGCATAGGCGCGGCTGTCCGTAGCATCGCAATCCGCTCTCGTGATGTTTACGACAACGGTATTTCCCGTAAGCGAGGTATTGAACCACGGTCCGCAAAAATCGCCGATGTCGCTCTCGCCGAGCAGAAACTCCCTGATTACGTTGTTCTGCGAGCCGCCGTGCCTGCCGTCGTGATGAATACTGTTTTTGAGGAGCTCCGTCGATGTGTCCACACCGCTGAGCGCAAAGCACAGTGACAGCGGCTGTCTTAAAGGATTTTCCTCCTGCATAGGCACCCCGGCATAAGCCGCGATGTCGCCGTCGCCGGTGGCATCTATGAAGATTTTGGCGGCTATCGCCTCGTCCCCGCTCTTGCCGCAGACCGTTATGTGTGTGATGCGCCGGCCTTCGCCAGTGTCTTCGCAGAGGCAGCCTGTAATATATGTATTCGAAAGATACTTTACGCCTGCTTCCGACAGCATTTCGGCCGCAATGACCTTATAATACTCGGGATCGAAGGAAATGTGGCCCTTCGGCATCTCGAACTGTGCGGCCCCGGCCTTCTCCATTCTTTTGACGAAGCCGAACGGAATCTCGCTGAGCATTCTTACGGTTCCGTGAAACGCACCGCTGATAGGAAGCACATAGCCCGCCGTCGCGGTTCCTCCGGGAAAGCCGTATCTGTCGACGAGCAATACGGAAAGCCCCGCTCTCGCCGCCGCTACGGCGGCTATCCAGCCGGCAGAGCCCGCTCCGCACACTGCGACGTCGACGTTCTCCGTCACCGGTATTTTTTTCGTAATTTCCAAAATGTCCATAATAAATACTCCGGGCAGAAGCTCCCTGTCGGATAGCGATGAGAACTTCTGTCCGGCTTCCTTTTCAAATAATAATCAGTTGTCGTCGGCTTCGTCGCCGCAGATTACAAAGCCGCAGCCGTTTGCGCGCTCCGCGTTTTCCTCGAAAATCGAAATCAGTCTGCGTCCGTATTTTCCGAGGGCAGAAAGCATCGCTTCCGAATCCATGAGAATCACGCATACGTCCTTGGGCACCTCCCAGAGGCAGTCGGCGAGAGCGTCGAGATTGTGACCGTAATAATCCGGGAAACGCAGCATCTCGGCGATATGATCGTGCGCGCCGCACTCCGTGGTCATTTTTGTTCCGTCAAGAATAACAGGTGTCATTTTCGTTTCTCCGTCATTCAGGGATTTCCGTATAGGAGAGTAAAGCTCTCATAGTGGTCTCCGGTATAGTAAACGGTTCCGTCATAGGTGAAAACCAGACGCTCCGCGCCGCGGGAATTTTCGTGAAGGGTGTTGATGTCGCACTCGTAATACTGTCTTCCCTTAACCACCGGCAGCTTTTTCTCATTGTTTCCGAATTTGTCCCCGCCTATGCACATTCCGTATGTTTCCTTATATTTATCAAGTCCGCCGCCTGTCCAGCCGGATTTCTTCTCGGCATCGCTCTTCGTTATGAAGTTCTTCGGAAGCTTATGATATGTGTAAATGTAGAGAGCAACGTCCTCTTTGGTCGTGAATACGCCGTTTTCGTCGATTTTGGGCTCGGGGGCCTTGGTCGTTTCGGGAGTTTTGGTTGTTACGGGAGCCTTTGTTGTTACCGGAGCCTTTGTTGTATCCGAGGGCCCCGTTGTTACCGCCGGCGTCCGCGTTGTGTCAGACGGAGAATGCTCCGTTCCGTCCGACGGAGACGAAACGGTCGTGATTTCGGATGCGGAGGTTGCCGTTTCGTCGGAGAAGAAGCCGAGCGGATCCCAGCCGAAGCCGAACCAGGCTACAAGCACCGCTATCACCGCAAGAATCGCAGCAGCGACAATCAGCGTTTGTTTATTGAATCTGATCTTACCGGATTTTGCCATTATCTATCGTCCTTTTTATGTTGCATTTTTTGTTTTTCACGTACGTAACCGTTACCGTTCCGCGGTTATACAGACGGTTCAATGCTTTCTGCCGTGACCTCTGTTATCGGAATCCGCGTCTTTTTTCTCATCCTTCGCGGGTCCGTTTTTTCCCTCCGCATCGACGGAGCTCTGCCCCCTGTCGGAAGAAACAGCCTCGTTCTTTTTCTTTTCGGCTTTTTCGCGGGCCTCCTCAAGGTCACGTCTGGCCTTGGAGTTGAGACGTCTTACAGTTGACCAGGCAGAATGCATCGGCTTTGAAACGGCGGTTACGATCACGCCGTTCTCTTCCTTGGGTATATCCTTTTCCTCAAGGGATTCGTATACGTGTATCACACCGTCCTCATTGAGGCTCTGGATAAGCGCAAGGGAAATCGGGAGAAGCAGAATGCCTATGCCGCCGTAAATGAAGTTTCCGGCGATCATGGCGAACAGGGTAAGCAGCGGATGCATTCCGACGTGAGTACCGACGATTTTGGGCTCGATAATCTGTCTTACGACAACAACTACGGCCCAGAGTATGAGAAGTCCTATGCCGCGTCCCACATTGCCTAGGATGAGCGTTATGAGAGCCCAGGGAAGCAGCACCATTCCGGAGCCGACTATGGGCAGAATATCGAACACGGCAACGATGGAGGCTATGAGCGGAGCGTTCGGCATTCTTATGATCAGAAGTCCAACGAGAATCTCGATGAAGGTTATGAACATAATAAGAGCATATGACAGAATATACTTTTTCAGAACCTTTCCGAGATGCGAGGACACGCTCTTCACCTTTTCGCTGGTCTCAGGCTTCATCTGCTTGTGAATGAAGTTTGTTATAAGGTCGTAATCGGTGAGAAGAAATGCGGTGGAGATAATGCAGATAATGACCTTCAGCAGGGCACCGGAGGCGGTTGCGGCCATCTGCGGGGTCTTTGAAACGAGATTCTTGGAAAACTCCGCAAGAGACGCACCCAGTGAGTTTACTATCTTTTCGACATAGTCTGAAAAGTCGCATCTGACGCCGGCTGACGCACGAATGTCTCCGG